>JBJKQP010000001.1:0-2674 GCA_046705105.1 Ignavibacteriaceae bacterium
ATTTTCTAATGAATAAGAATTTAATTCTTCATTCATAACTATTCACCTTTCGACATTTTCAATATAAATATAACTTAACAATCTTTATTATTCAATTTTTTGTTTAGTGCTTAACAAGTTACTTAGCCGTCAGAAAATCTTTTGCCAATTTCTCCGTATGCATCTATTCTTCTATCGCGCAGAAACGGCCAATTCCTTCTTATATATTCTAACCGTGAAAGATCAACTTCAGCAGTAATAACTTCTTCTTTATCAACGGAAGCCTGTGCAATTATTACGCCTTGAGGGTCTGCAATAAAAGAAGATCCCCAAAATTCTATGCCGGGAGAATTTTCGGATTGCTTTTCCAATCCAACTCTATTAACGGCAGCAACATAAACGCCGTTTGCAATTGCATGTCCGCGCTGTACTGTCTGCCAAGAATCAAACTGTGCTTTACCATGTTCATTCTTCTCATGCGGGTGCCAGCCTATTGCGGTAGGATAAAAAATAACATCGGCACCTTTAAGCGTAGTAATTCTCGCACCTTCCGGGTACCATTGATCCCAGCAAATTAGAGCCCCTATTTTTCCGTACTTTGTTTTGAAAGATTTGAATCCCAGATCTCCCGGAGTGAAATAAAATTTTTCATAATATGAAGGATCATCCGGGATATGCATTTTTCTGTAGAGGCCAAGATATTTCCCATCCGCATCAATAACTGCTGCGCTGTTGTGATAAACTCCGCTGGCACGTTTTTCAAATACAGGAACAATAACCGAAACGTTATTTTGCTCCGCAGCTTTACTAATTGCTTTTGTAGATTGTCCCGGAATTGTCTCAGCCAGCTCAAAATTATCTATGTCTTCAGCCTGACAAAAATACTGGGTTCTAAATAATTCCGGCAGACAAATAACCTGCGCTCCTTTCTTTGCGGCTTTTTTTATCCAGGCAACTGCTTTATCCAAATTTTCCTCAGAGTTTTTACTTAAAGCAATCTGGATTAAACCCACTGTAAATTTTTCATTATTTTTTTTTGTTGTCATTGTACTCTCTTACTGACCTTAGTTATAAAAATTTATCTTACCCGGACCAACTAAAAAGTAATATCTTTCTGAAAAATAGAACGCTGATGACGCAGATATTAACGGATTTCCACAGATTATTTAACAGAAAATTACTTTTAAGTCAGCCCCGGACGAGGGGTGAGGTTATATATACCAATTTAGAATTTTCCGTATTTCACTTATAATCAATAACCTTTTGTAGATATAAGTTTTCCGTTTTCATCATACACCTTACTGTTTTCCATTTTCCCAGCAATATAATATTCTTCTTTATTTAATTTTCCGTCCGGGAAGTATGTCCTCACATATCCGTCAACCTTGCCGTCCCAAAAGTTTTCTGTTTTTTTAATATTACCGTACACATAATAATATTTTTTAGTACCGGTAATAACACCGTTATCATAATTAGCTTCAGACTCCAACAGCCCGTTATCGTAATATGTTTTGTAAATCCCGTCGGGTTTTCCGCCGATGTTGTAAAAGTAATCTTTTAGATTTCCGTTTTTATGATAAACTATTTCAATACCGCTTTTTACACCATTTATATAATTGCATTCAGACTCAACACTGCCGTTCGGATAATAAGTGCGTGTAATTCCGTTTTGATTTCCCTTAATATGATCGATTGATTCTTTTAGTACACCGTTGTCGTAATAAATAAAAGTTCTTCCTCGTAAAGAATCGTTATTAAATTTTTCTTCCTTTTTTAAAAATCCATTATCGTAAAACTCCTTAGCGATTCCTTCTTTCTTTCCATCCTTATAATGAATTTCCGATTTTATCGAACCGTTTTTATAAAAAGTTCTGTCGGTTTTTTCTTCGGATTGAACCTTGCCCATAATACTGTACTTTATTCTGTTGGTCAACTTTCCGTTTTTATAAAAATCCGTAACTCTTAAATCTCCGGCAAAATCAAAAATTTTAACTTCACCTTCAAGTTTGTCGTTCACAAAATTAGCCTGAAGAGCAACAGAACCGTCGTTGTTGTAAACGGTTGTCGGTCCGTTCCTCAAACCGTTGGAATAAGTTTTGGATACTTCAACATGCCCGTTTTTATAATAAGTTTTGGATACACCTTCCAGTTCTCCGTTCACATAGCTCCAGTCACCCTGCAATTGTCCGGTTCTATAATATGTGTGTGTTACACCTTGTAAAACACCGTTAACATAGTTTTGAACAGCCCAAAGCTCACCGGTTTCGTAATACCATTTTGAATGCCCTTCCTTTACGCCGTCCTTGTAATTCCATTCAATACTAAGCAAACCGTTTTCAAAATACCATTCGGATTTTCCGTTCTCTTTACCGTCGACATAATTCCATACTTTCCAAAGATGACCATCCGGGTAATATTCGATATATTGACCGTTTAATTTACCGTTTGAATAATCACCAAGTGTTTTCAAAACACCGTTCGCGTAAAAGGTGGATTTGGTACTGGTTCCGCTTGAATCCTGTGAATATCCGGTAGTTATGAAAAAACAAGTTGAATAAATCAATATCCAAAAAAACAGAGTACATTTATGCATCAGTAAATTCAGAATTTATTAAATTGAATTGCTAAATTAAAACTATTTTTTTACAAGAAAAATTGATAAACACAGAATCATTTTAAATTCATTGATAATTTT
>JBJKQP010000002.1:0-7643 GCA_046705105.1 Ignavibacteriaceae bacterium
GAATGGATTTGAACATTAAATAAAAAATAAATAAGCCCAAGGCTATCATTCCTATTGCAAGCATTTCTAACCTCAATTTTTAGTAATAATATATTTCATCTTTTCCATTTCGGAAGAAACCTTACTAAAAAAATCGTTCAATTCTTCATAGCTGTAAAAATTACCTTCGTACAAAATTCCTTCTCTCTTTATATATTCGTCTTCAAAATCAAAATAATAAGTTGATGAGACGAACCTTTTAAGAGAGGATTTTTCCATATTTACCATGGTAAAACTTACATTTACTTTACATTTATCGTCTATATAAGCCGGCTCTGAAAATTTTATGTTTTCATTGCTGCAGTTAAAAAACTTTACCATTTCTCTCTTCAGAAAAATCAGCTTTTCCTTTAGGTGTTCTCTTCTTTCTACCAAATCCGTTTTCATGATATCTTCTCTTTAACATGTTATAGTTAACATGACTTTTTTTTATTAATTACACGTTAAATGCCAATACTAGTTAAAAGAGAAATGCATAGATTACCGATTAAAAAATGAAGAAAAATAGAAATGATTTTATAGATTGGTTGTTATACCCTTTCAAAACGGAAGGGTTGTTTTTCAAAACGGTTAGGATAGTAATTATAATTTTCTAGTGAGGGATAATTAAATTTTTATTTATACGTGAATTAATTGTTCATTTACATTCTTTTGCCGTAAAAACTCAAAGTTATCAGCTAAAAAATATTATTCAAGTCCGTAGGTTTGCAGCTTACGGTAAAGTGTTGTTAAGCCAATTCCGAGTATTTCAGCAGCTTTAGTTTTATTTCCGTTTACCGAGTTAAGAATTTTAATAATATGATCCTTTTCAACATCATCCAATTTGGTAAAATTATCTTGAAGTGTTGAACCCTTATCAAAGAATTCTTTGGGAAGAGTTTCTTTTGTAAGAATTCCGCCTTCGGATAAAATAATTGCCCTTTCAATTACATTACGGAGTTCTCTTATATTGCCCGGAAAACCGTATCGTTTTATATTTTCCATAAATTCAGCAGAAATTTTTGTTATATTTTTATTTAATTTTTTACCGAACTGATTTATAAATAATTCGGTTAAAATTTCTATATCATCATATCTTTCTCTTAAAGAAGGCAGTTCGATCTTCATTACGCTAACTCTATAGAATAAGTCGGAACGAAAATTTTCTTTTTTAATTTCGGATTCGATATCCCTGTTGGTAGCTGCGATAATCCTTACATCAACTTTTGTAGGTTTAGTATCACCAGGCTTAATAAAATCATTTGTTTCAAGAACTCGTAAAAATTTTGCTTGAAGTGAAATATCTAACTCCGCTATTTCATCTAGAAACAAAGTCCCGGAATTAGCTTCTTCAAATAATCCCTTTTTATTTTTCAAAGCTCCCGTAAATGCACCGGCTTTGTAGCCGAACATTTCCGATTCGAGAAGGTCTTTGGCAATGGCACTGCAATTTACAATAACAAAAGGCTTGTCTTTTCTGCCGCTTGAATAATGAATTGCTTGTGCAAATAATTCCTTGCCTGTTCCTGTTTCTCCGAGAAGCAGGACAGGCGTATCTGTCTTGGCAACTTTAATTGCCATCTCTTTTGCATTTTTTATAAGGATTGAATCCCCGATAATTGAATCAAATCCGAATTTCTCACTTACACTTTTTTCAAGAAGCTCAATCCTTTTTTTCAATTGAACCTTTTCTGCTGCCCGCTGTACAAGCGGAATAATTTTATTATCTTCATCTCCTTTTGTTATATAATCAAAAGCTCCCTCTTTTATGGCACGTACGCCGTCCTCAATTGTGCCGTATGCAGTTAAAACTATTACTTCGCACAATGGGTTTATTTCATTTATTTTGGCAATAAGATCAATCCCGTTCGTATCAGGTAATTTTACATCTGATATTACAACAGAAATGTCTTCTTTCTTCAAAATCTCTAAACCGCCCGCACCGTTTTCCGCACCATAAGTAATATAACCTTCAAGCTTAAGCAATTTTATTAGAAGATCTCTCAGCTCATTTTCATCATCAATAATTAAAACGGTTTCTTTCATTTATTATCTTTTAAGTCTAATTTTAATAATTCTTAATTACTATGATTCAAAACTAAATTTTTTAGCGCATCAATCCACAAAGGATGATCATTCAAACTTTCAACCAGCTGCACCTTTTCTCCTCCGTGTTCTTCAAAAAGTTTTTTATATTCAATTCCTATTTCGACTATTGTTTCCAGGCAATCGGCTACAAACGCCGGACTAAATACCAGCAGCTTTTTTGCACCTTCTTTTGCTTTCTGAATTATAACTTTATCCGTAAACGGTTCAAGCCAATTTTTATCCAGTCTTGATTGAAAACAAACTGTGTATTTATCTTTTGGAATTTTAAGTTTCGATGTTAAAAGTCTTGTAGTGGCATAACACGCAGCTCTATAGCATAACTTGTTGTTTTCATTCATTTCGCTTTCGCAATTATAATCAGCACAATGTTTTCCGTTTAAGTGAACTTTATCTACCTGTCTTACAGGCAGCCCGTGAAAACTGAACAATACATGATCATATTCTTCAATATTATATTGTTTTGCTCTTACCGCAAATGAATTAATAAAATCTTCATTATCAAAGAATTGACCTGAAATTTTTATTTCCGGAATTACCCACCATTTATTAATTATCTTCATTATTTTTTCCGCAACAGAACCTGTAGTTGCAGATGCATATTGGGGGAATAACGGAATTACTATTATCTCTTGATATTGCTTCTGCCGCATCTTCTCAAGAACATAATTCAAGCCCGGATTTTGGTATCTCATTGCAAGCTCAACTTCAAACTCATTGCCAAGAGCATTCTGCAATTTTTCCTTTACACTATTGCCGTAAATTATTAACGGTGAACCGTCTTTTGTCCAAAGTTGTTGATAAATTTTTGCAGATTTTGGTGCTCTAAAAGGAACAATAATTATATTAACAAGAAATTTCCTAAGCAGCCAGGGAAGATCAATTACACGCGGGTCATTTAAAAATTCAAATAGATATTTTCTAACATCAGGAACAGATGGGCTGTCCGGCGTTCCTAAATTTACGAGCAGAACTCCTGTTTTTGCTTTCATAATATTTCAAAACCAATTTTTCTTTTTAAAATAAAAAATCATTAGTGACGTAATAATTATAATTGCTGCCCAAAAACCAACGGGGTAAGCCCAGCTCCAATCAAGTTCCGGCATGTGCTTGAAGTTCATTCCGAAAACACCTGCCACAAAAGTAATAGGAATAAAAATGGTAGCAATTATCGTAAGCACTTTCATTACCTCATTCATTCTGTTGCTTACACTTGAAAGATAAGTATCCAGCATTCCCGATACCATATCACGGTAAGATTCAATTGTATCTATAATCTGTACGGTATGTTCATAAAGGTCGCGTAGAAAGATTCCTGTTGTTTTTTTAATCAGCGCTGTTTCGCCGCGTTCCATAATATTAATTACTTCTCTAAGCGGCCAGACGGATTTCCTCAGTAAAATCATTTCTCTTCTTAATCGATGAATGGAATGAAGATTTTCCTGCTGCGGATTGGTAATTAATTTATCTTCAACATCTTCAATTTCTTCTCCTATTTTTTCAAGAATATTAAAATAATTATCAACAACTGCATCAATCAGTGCATAAGCCAGATAATCTGTTCCTGATTTTCTAATTCTAGCCTTACTGTTTTGAAGCCTGCTGTTGACTGAATCAAATAGTTTTCCGTTGTTTTCTCTGAATGAAATTAAAAAACTTTTACCGAAGATTAAACTAATCTGCTCGCTATTAATTATCTTTTCTTTTTTATTGTAATCGAAAGTTTTAAAAACAATAAAAACATAATCCTCATAATCGTTTATTTTGGGGCGCTGGTTGGTGCTTAAAATATCTTCCAAAACAAGAGGATGAATATTAAAGTTCTTTCCGATTTGCTCAATCATTTGAATGTTATTTAAACCTCTTATATCAATCCAAGTAATTGTGTTTTGATTTATAATAGAAAAACTTTCATCAACCTTCTTTAATTCTTTCCCGGTTATTTGAGATTCGCTGTAATTGATAAGATCGATTTTGATTTCTCGGGAAGGTTTTTCACCTGTATATACAAGCGTGCCGGGCTCAAGTCCTGTTTTTTTAGATTTACTTTTTATTGTGCGCGTCATTTTATTTCTATTATATTTATATTATGAATACTTTTGCAACATCAATTAGTAAAGAGGGCTGATTTACCAAAGCAGTTGTAAATAGTCTGCCCAGGGTTCTTTTCTCTTTAGGTACCTTGTTGAATGAATGAGCAATCTTGTTAAACTTTTCATCCGTAAAATAATATATACCGTTTTTAATTCTGTCGAATATTTCGTGACGTTTGCCTAGCCTGTTATGCCATACTTTATCGTAAGCTAGTATATGATCGAGTTTGTTCATTTTAACTGCTTCCCCTGCAATTCTACCGGCAATGCTTCCGCCTATCATTCCGCTTGCAATGCCGCCGCCGCTTAAAGGATTAACCTGACGCGCTGCATCCCCTGCCAGCATTATACCCGGTGCTGAAATTTTTTCCAAAGTAATTGCACCCGGTACACCTCCGGCAATCGAAGTAAGCACAGGTGCCGTGGGATAATTTTGTTCCATGAAGTTATTTAAATAAGATAATGCGGATCTCTTTTTGCCTGTCATACCGCTAACTCCGAGTCCTATGTTTGCAATATTTTTTCCTTTGGGAAATACCCAGAAATATCCGCCGGGAGCATAATCTTTACCGAAGTAAAAATATAAAGTATCCGGCTCCACATTTATATTTGATGCAGTAATCTGAGCGCAGCATTCCATATCCTTAAAATGAATATGCGTTTTTAACCCTGCCCATCTGCCTACTCTTGATTCAACACCATCAGCACCTATTACTATTTTGGTTTTTAATTCTTTTTGTTCGCCGCGGTATTCGTATTTAACACCGCAGACTTTTCCATCTTTTAAAATCAATCCGTTTACGTATGCACGAGTTAAAATTTCCGCTCCGGCATTTGCTGCAGTCTTTGCAAGTTCATAATCAAATATTCTTCTTTCAAGAACATAACCTGCATCTCCAAACTCAATAACAACTTCGCTTCCGTCGGGTGAGTTTAGAGAAAATTTATTTATATGAGCTGCGATCCATTTTTCATCCGGTTCAATAAATTCTTCAATGCCTTCTTTGCTCACAGCTTCACCGCATCTTACCGGGTAACCAACGTCTCTATCTTTTTCCAGCATTAAAACCGAAACACCCTGCTCGGCAGCAAATCTTGCCGCCATAGAACCGGCAGGTCCTGCACCGACTACTACTATATCATATTCGTACTTCATTTAGCTATATTTTTTAATAAAAATTATTACTACAAAATTAAAGTAGGCAAATATCAGTAGGCAATAGGCAACGGTATAGCAATATGCAATTAGCTTTAGGCAGTATGCAATTTTTGTAAAAATTATTTGTCATTTGATCTTCTATATTTCTCCGGATTTTCAATCATATGGTTTAATAATTTGCCCACTTCTTCGGACTGACCCAATAAATCTTTATATATTTTCAAATTTATATATTTACAACTTAATGAAAAATCCAGCCAAACTTGAGTTTCCGAATTTTCCATATCGGAATCGGAAGTTTTAGACACAAAATAAGCCTCATATTGTCTTTTGCGATAAGCTTCCGCAATGCCGCCGCTAACAGAACGGGATGAATGTCTAATTTGATCCGTCAAAGAGTATTTTTCTTCTTTCGGAAATTTTTTTGATAATTCAAAAATCTCCATTGCTAAACTAAAAGCTTTTTTATAAACAGTAAGATCTCTAAACGAAAGATTCATTTCTCTCTCCTTTATCTAATGATATATGTTCTTATTAAGTATATGCATATTGCTTCTTGCCTACTGCTTACTTTTAATTTTGCCTACTTGTTAACATCTGCCACCACTCCTTCACGATTAAACTTGATCACCTCAATCGGGCAGCTCCAAACACATTTGGCACAGTTTGTACATCTTTCGTCTATTATGTAAATTTCCGCTTCCTTTAGTTCAATAGCATCTTCCGGGCAAACACCTACACAGCATCCGCAAAAGTCGCATTTATCCGGTAAGATATCAATCATTAATTTTCCTGTCTTTGCCTTACGGTACATTAAAATTCTTTACTTAAATTGAATGAAAAGCGGGTTTAAAATAGTTAAAGGCTGGAATAATAAAAAATACGCGTAGGTGGTTTTACAATGATTTTAATTTTCAGACAGTTTCTCCTTTACCATTCATTTTTTCAATTCAAGGTTGCGGTTAATTTTCATCAAATTTTTTTTCATTCTATCTTTAAGATTCATCAATAAGCTTGTTATTATTTTTATTCTTATTTGTCTAAATTTGGAAATACTATACATTTTCCCAACTGCTATTTTTGAATAAGTCACATGGAAATCCAATGGAAAGTAAAAATAATATTTGTTAAATTACAAAGAGAGGAATAAATTATGCCTGAAATAAGTAGATTTTTTGGGATAATAATTGTTATGTATTGGTCAGACATTGGTCAACATAAAAAACCACATTTTCACGCTAAATATAACGAATATTCATGTGTATTTTCGTTACCGGAATTGAAAATTCTAAAAGGTAATTTACCATCAAAAGCAATGGACTTAGTAAATGAATGGGCTTCTCAGCATATGGATGAACTTATGGACAATTGGGAAAAGGTCAAGAACCATGTAAAACCAAATCAAATAGCACCATTAGAAAGATAGGTAATTGTTATGTATGAGAATTATTTAATAACAGTAGTAAGCGCAAAGTATATCAGTGATTATAAGATACATATTAAATTTAGTACGGGCGAAGAACGTATAGTTGATATGGAACATGAACTATGGGGAGAGGTATTCGAACCATTAAAAGATAAAAAATTTTTCGAACAGTTTAAGGTAAGTGAGGAATTGGGTACAATTGTATGGCCAAACGGCGCTGATTATGCCCCTTATAGTTTGTATGATTTGGGAATACCTATTGAAGCGGTGAAAGCAGGTTAGTTAAACTGAATAAAAATTAAATTTATAAATTGAGATTTATTTTCTATGAATTAAACTATTCAATACCCCGAAAATTTTTCGGATAGTTCGCGTTTTTCCAATTCAAGGCTGCGGTTAATTTTCATTAAATCTAGTTTTTCATCTTCATTCTGAGTCTCGGAAATAAGCTTAGCATTATTTTTAATTTTACTTCTGATCTCTTCCAGCTTAAATTTTTTAACCGTATCCCTGGCAATTTTTTGGAGTACTTTTTCGTGCGGAATTTCCGGGTACAAATCTTCCCAGCTCTTGCTTATCTCATACTTATCAAAAGTCAGCTCAAGTACATATGATTGAAGTTCCGTGTCTTCAATTTTTTCTATCAGCGAACTGGCGATAATATTTTCTCCGTTATTAAAAGAGTAGTAAACAATTTCAGCCAGCTTTTTATGTGCCTCAATTGTGAATTCTTCGGGTAGTATATTTAAATAGACAAATTCAATTACTTCGCTGCTGCCTTCAAAAAGAAGCTTAATAATTTCTCTTTCGAGATTGTAAGAAACCGGAGAAGCCTTCTTAG
>JBJKQP010000003.1:0-23079 GCA_046705105.1 Ignavibacteriaceae bacterium
ATGAATCTCCGATGCTTATGCTTAATGTTCGCCTTAACTTTAATAATTATAAAGAGAAGAAAGGAGAAAACGATAACGGCAGCCAGCCCGATAGCGGTTACGGCGGAGAAGATATATAATTAATAACCGGAGTTACCCGATATTTTATCTTATCTCCCGTCCCCCTTTCCTTACTAAGGAGAGGGGGTAAGGGGGTGAGGTTATCAATTTAGAATTTATTGAATTACATAAACGTCTAAAATTTTATTTCTTATAATTTTAATTTAAAAGAAAGAGGTTGAATATGATTGAGAATATTCAATTTAAACTTAACGGCAAGTCTATACAGTTAAAAGTAGACAGCGACAGGCTGCTGCTGTGGGTTTTAAGAACCGAACTTTTTTTAACCGGGACAAAATACGGTTGCGGCGAAGGACTTTGCGGAGCCTGCACGGTGCTTATTAACAACGAAGCGGTTCGTTCATGCCAAACAAAAATAAAAGATGTAAAGAATAAAGAAGTAGTTACAATAGAAGGCTTGGCTGAAAACGGTAAGCTTCACCCGGTTCAAAAAGCATTTGTTGAACATGACGCAATGCAGTGCGGTTATTGTACTCCCGGAATGGTATTAAACGCAGTTGCGTTTTTAAAGGAGAATCCAAAGCCTACCGAAGCTGATATTGTAGATGCAATGAACTATAACTTATGCCGCTGCGGAGCACATAAACGGATTGTTGAAGCTGTTCAAACTGCGGCTAAAGAAACGGAAGGAGGTTTTTAAAATGAAACAGAATGAAATTTTAGACCTCGACTTTAAAGACGATAAAGCCGGATTTCAGCTTGATAGAAGAGAATTTTTTAAAGTTGCCGGTACCGGTATTTTTATTCTTTATACTTTGTGGGATACTTCTATTTTTGCTCAGGAAAGACGCGGAAGGCAGCATTTGCCGAAGGATTTTAATGCATTTTTAAGAATAGGAGAAGACGGGCGAGTTACGCTTTTTACCGGTAAAATCGAAATGGGGCAGGGTGTAATTACTTCTTTAGCACAGGAACTTGCTGATGAACTTGATGTATCTCTAGGTTCTGTTGATATGGTTATGGGGGATACGGATCTTTGTCCGTGGGATATGGGTACATTCGGTTCCATGACTACACGCTTTTTCGGACCGGCTTTACGTGCAGCCGGTGCAGAAGCCAGAGCAGTGCTGTTAGAGTTAGCTTCGGAGAAGCTAAAAGTTCCGGTAAAAAATTTAGATGTTAAAGACGGAATTGTCTTCGATAAAAAGAATAAGAAAAATAAGATTAGCTATGCTCAGCTTGCTAAGGGCAAAAAGATTGCCCGTCAGGTTTCGGGTAAAGCTCAGGTGAAAAAGCCTTCCGAATTTAAAATAATAGGTAAGCCTGAAAACCGCAGAGATGCAATTGAAAAAGTTACGGGCAAAGCAAAATATTCGGGTGATATTCATGTTCCCGGAATGGTATACGCAAAAATTTTACGGCCTCCTGCACACGGTGCAAAAATGATTAGTGTTGATGTTTCCGAAGCAAAGAAAGTTCAAGGTGTTCAAGTTATTCATGAAGGCGATCTGGTTGCGGTGCTTCATAAATATCCTGATGTTGCCGGGGATGTATTGTTAAAAATAAAAGCAAAGTTCGATAAGCCGAACACCGGTATTGATGATAAAAATATTTTCGAGCATTTGTTAAAATCCGCACCTGAAGGTGAAGTGGCAAACAAAGAAGGGAATATTAATAAAGGAGAAAAAGAATCCGACATAGTTGTTAAAGAAACTTATTACGACGGTTATAAAGCTCATGCACCCATGGAACCTCATACTGCACTTGTAAAAATTGACGGCGATAAGGTAACGGTTTGGGCATCAACGCAAACACCTTTTGGTGCTAAAAGTGAAGTTGCAAGAGAGCTAAATATACCGGAAAAAAATGTACATGTAATTCCTCCTTTTTTGGGCGGAGGCTTTGGAGGAAAATCGCGCAACATGGAAATTCTGGAAGCGGCACGTCTTGCAAAATTATCCGGCAAACCGGTTATGGTAGCATGGACAAGAGAGGAGGAATTTTTTGAAGATTCATTTAGGCCTGCTGCTATTGTTAAAATAAAATCCGGGGTAACTAAAAAAGGCAATTTAAATGTTTGGGATTATAATGTTTATTTTGCCGGCGAAAGAGGAGCAAATGCATTTTATAATATTCCTAACCTTAAAACCACGGTTTACGGATCGGGGTGGGGAGGTCACGAAAGTCCGCATCCTTTTGCTACCGGTGCCTGGCGTGCACCGGGTAATAATACAAATACTTTTGCCAGAGAATCCCAAATAGATATTATGGCTGCAAAGGCAGGAATGGATCCGTACGAATTTAGAATGCAAAACTTAACTGATAAAAAAATGCGCGGTGTTCTGGAAGTCGCTGCAAAGAAATTCGGTTGGAAGCCGGCTAAAGCTCCTAGTGGCAGAGGATACGGTATTGCATGCGGTATTGATGCCGGAACTTATGTTGCGACTATGGCAGAAGTTGATGTTAATAAGAAGAATGGTGAAGTTCAGGTTAAAAGGGTGGTTGCTGCGCAGGATATGGGACTCTCAATAAACCCGGAAGGAGCCAGAATTCAGATGGAAGGCTGCATTACTATGGGTATGGGTTATGCATTAAAGGAAGATATTCATTTTAAGAACGGACAAATTTTCGATTTGAATTTTGATACTTACGAAATTCCGAAATTCTCCTGGCTGCCTAAGATTGAAACTTATATATTAGATAAAAAAGATGAAGCTCCGCAAGGCGGCGGCGAGCCGGCAATTGTTACAATGGGCGGAGTTATTGCAAACGCAATTTTTGATGCAATAGGTGCTAGAGTGTTCCAGATGCCGATGACACCGGATAGAATTTTGGAGGCTTTGAAGAAAAGTTAATAATATTTGAATTTTACAAAATCTCATTATTCTTAATTCTTCATTCGTTTGTTCTTCACTCAAGTATTCAATTTGAATGAAGGATTCAGAATCCCGACAAGTCGCATAGGCGTCAACATAATTCTGGCTTATTGCTTTATATGATGTTAAATTACATTTAGTTGACAGAATGATAATGCTAAAGTTAATTCTACCAATAAGCCCTTCGCCTTTTAGGAGAAGGGTTGGGATGAGGTCATTATTTTGGTTGCTATTGTAAACTCTCCCTAATACCTCCTTGCCAAGGAAGGGACTTGTTATCAATGATATCTTAACATTTTATTATTCTGTCTTAACATTATTTCTTTAGGATTTAGTCCATTTTTACTTAATGCTTTAATAAAATGTATTTTATATTTAAGATTTAACAAAAAGCTTAAAATCTCCTTGAGAAACTTTGCGTGGACTTAATGGAACTTTGTGATGTTTTTGTTTTGTAAAAGTCACTCAATTAAATTTAACACACAAAAACTACCTATTTGGGGAGTATAATTTATTTGAATATTTTTAGATATTACTTCATATTTTGGAATATTAACTCTAAAAAATTTTTATTTTACTTAATGACTATTTCTACAAATTCATTTAATATTAAAACCAGGGGAAATACTAACATAATCGATATTACCGATCAAGTTCAATCGATTATTACGTCTAACAATTTTCTGGAGGGAAGTGCACTTGTCTTTGTTCCGGGTTCAACTGCAGGTATTACTACCATAGAACATGAGCCGGGGCTGTTAAAGGATTATCCAGAATTTATGGAAAACATAATTCCGTCCGGCAAAAGATACCATCACGATGATACATGGCACGACGGCAACGGTCATTCGCATGTTCGTGCCGCTTTACAGGGAGCTTCTTTTACTGTTCCTTTCTCCGGCGGCCGTTTATTATTGGGTACATGGCAGCAGATAATTCTAATCGATTTTGATAATAGAAGTAGAAATAGAAACATAATTGTTCAAATAACAGGGACTAAAAACGATGAAGAATAGAAAAAGTTTTCTTTGGCAGTTAATATTTATTGTCCTTTTTTCAACACTTACTATTTTTCCTTGGGGGGACAAAGGGCATAAATTGATTAGCAAAATGTCTGTAAATTTTTTACCTCCGGATATGCATCAATTTATACAATGGAGGGACTACCTGGAAGAACATGCCCCGGATCCCGATTACAGGAAAAGAGAAGATAAAACTGAAGCTCCCAAACATTTTATAGATATAGATTTCTATAAAGAATTTAACAACGGGAACATGATTGAGGATGAGGATAAATTAATTAAAGAGTATGGTAAAGAAGAAGTTGTCCGTAACGGTGTTTTACCGTGGGCAACGCTTCAAACATTTAAGAATCTTACAAAGGCATTTAAAGAAAAAAATAAAGAAGATGCGTTAAGATATGCAGCGGATTTAGGCCACTATGTTGCAGACGGGCACCAGCCGATGCATACGGTTGTTAATTATAACGGTCAGTTAACCGGTCAAAAGGGAGTTCATTTCCGTTACGAAATTAAGATGGTTGATGCACATTTAAAGGAGCTTGAAGATTCTTATGTCTCCGGTGAAGCTGTTTACGTAAAAGATCCTCTTAAGTTTATTTTTAATTATATAACCGATGCAAATTCAGTTTGCAGTACTTTACTGGATGCCGATAATTATGCTTTTAAAAAAGCCGGCGACAAGGAAGGAACAAAGTATTATGATCTGCTCTGGTTCAAGGCAGGGTACATAACCGAAGTTCAGTTTAACCAGGCTTCGTTGCACTTTGCGGACTTAGTATACACGGCATGGATAAATGCAGGAAAGCCTGCTTTTGATGAAATGAAATAGGCAGTGTCTTAAACCCTAACTCGCGGGGCTGACTAAAAAGTAATTTTCTGTTAAAAAATCTGTGGAAATCTATTAATATCTGCGTCATCAGCGTTCTATTTTTCAGAAAGATATTACTTTTTAGTCGGCCCCCTGTACGGTTTGAATGTTGTCGTTCTCATTTACTAATTGGAATTGCAAAAGGATGGTATAAAAAATTTTAAAGAATCTGGAATGAATTTAAGGAAAAAAAATGAAGTTTACGTTAGTAATTATATTTGTAATAATTAGTTTCGGATTTGCGTACTCTCAAATAGTAACAACAGTTCCGCAGTTTCCAACAGAGAACGATTCCATAACAATATATTTTGATGCAACACAAACCGGTGCTTCCGAACTTCTTAATTATACCGGAACCCTTTACACGCATACAGGCGTTACTACTAATTTAGGAACTTGGCTGCATGTAAAAGGTGAATGGGGAAATAACCAAACGCAGCCTGCTTTAACAAGAGACAGCGCTAATCATTATAAACTTGTTATCGGTTATCCAAGAAAATATTATGAAATAACTGATTCTTCGGAGCATATTACTGCATTGGATTTTGTTTTCAGAAGTTCGGACGGCAGCCAACAGACCAGGCCGGATATTTTTGTCATGTTGTATAAACCCGGAATTAATATAACATTAAATTCTCCTCATCTTCCGCCGCAATTCGGTGATCCTCTTCGAGCACCGATTTTTGTAAACGATAGCGATACTTTCAATATCTCAGCCTCAGCGATTTGCGTAGGCACAAAAATTTCATCCTTAACGTTGTTTATTAACAACATTCAAAAAGCACAGGTAAATTCCGATACTTTAAATTATGATTTTGTTGCTGCAAATTATCAAGCAGGTACAAACTTAGTCAGTATAATCGGAGAAGATACTTCAGGTTTAACCGATACTTTAAGTTTTGCTATTGTAAAAAATCCTGCAGTGGTTCAAGAACCGGTACCGCCCGGAAACGAATACGGCATAAATTATAACAGCAACACTTCCGTTACATTGGAACTATTTGCCCCGTATAAAAAATTCGTTTATGTAATAGGCGACTTTAACGATTGGAAGGTTGAACCGGATTATCAAATGAAAAAGGAAGAAGTGAGGCCGGACAGCGTTATATGGTGGCTTACCATAACAGGGCTGAATCCGGGAGAGGAGTATGCGTTTCAGTACCTTGTAGACGGAAAGATACGCATTGGTGATCCGTATGCAGAAAAAATTCTTGATCCTTCAAATGATCAATATATAAGCTCTTCTACTTATCCTAATTTAAAACCATATCCCGCAGGAAAGACAAACGAAATAGTTTCCGTATTGCAAACGGATCAGACACCTTATCATTGGCAGGATACAACTTTTAAAAGACCTGCAAAAACAAATCTTGCTATTTACGAATTGCTGGTAAGGGATTTTGTCTCTACACACGATTACAATACTTTAACGGATACAATAAGTTATTTTAAAAGACTCGGGGTTAATGCTATTGAGCTTCTACCTATTATGGAATTTGAAGGCAACGATAGCTGGGGCTATAATCCCGATTTTGATTTTGCACCCGACAAATATTACGGTACGAAAAACGATCTTAAAAAGTTTATCGATGCAGCACATCAAAACGGGCTTGCTGTAATCCTTGATGCACCGATGAATGATATCTTTAACTCATCTCCTCTTGCAAGGCTTTATTGGGATACAACAAACAACCGGCCGGCAGCTGATAATCCGTGGTTAAACCCGGTTGCCACACATCCGTTTAATGTGGGTAACGACTTTAATTATTCAAGCCCGGAAACAAAATATTACGTTAACCGCTTTACAAAATTCTGGCTTACCAATTATAATGTAGACGGTTTTAGATTCGATCTGGCTGGCGGGTATACACAAAATCCCAACGGCTTTAACAACTGGGAAGGTTATGATCAAACCAGGATTGAAACCGATAAAAGAATAGCAAATGCAATATGGAAAGTAAAACCCGGTGCCTATGTTATTCTTGAAGAATTTGTTGACGGAAGGGAAGAAGATTCGGTTGCAAATTACGGTCTTATGGTTTGGGATAACATGAGCAGCGAATACGAGCAGGCTGCAATGGGATATGCAACAAACCCTTCGTGGAATTTGTCAGGCATTTCTTATAAATCATGGGGATGGAATGTTCCCGGTTTAGTCGGTTACATGGAAAGCCATGACGAAGAAAGATTAATGTATAAAAATCTTCAATACGGAAATTCCAGCGGAAGCTATAATATAAAAGATTTATCGACTGCGTTAAACAGAATAAAATTATGCGAGGCATTTTTCTATACAGTTCCGGGTCCCAAAATGCTCTGGCAGTTCCAGGAACTCGGTTATGATTACTCGATAAATTATAACGGGAGAACCGGTGACAAGCCTATTAGATGGGATTATTACAGCAATCCCGACCGTTTGAAATTATTTAAAACAACGGCTGCATTCATTAAATTAAAAACAGAATACCCTGCATTCGAAAGCAATAATTTTTCAACCAATTTAGCCGGCTATATTAAAACCATAAATATTTCCGATTCAACTATGAATGTTGCAATTATCGGAAATTTTGATGTAGTGCAGCATAACGGAATTTTAAGCTTCCCGAATAAAGGAAACTGGTACGAGTATTTTAGCGGAGACAGTATTAATGTTACCGGAACTACTGTGAATTTCCCGCTTAATCCCGGCGAGTTTCATGTTTATACTTCAGTAAAGCTGCCAACCCCGGAGGAGGGGATAATATCCGGTGTTAAAAACAATTCAACGTCCGAAGTTGTTAACAGTTATGAACTGGAACAGAACTATCCTAATCCTTTTAATCCCACAACACAGATAAGTTACCAGATATCTTCCGATAGCTATGTAACCTTAAAAGTTTATGATATTCTTGGGAACCTAGTGAAAACTCTTGTAAATGGTTACAGACCTAAGGGAAAATACAAAGTTAATTTTAATGGTAGTAATCTTGCAAGCGGTGTGTATTTCTATAAGCTTAATGCGGGAAATTTTATCTCAACAAAGAAGATGTTATTACTGAAATAAGATAAAGACTTTGGCAAATACATCTCTATGCGGCACATATTTACAAGAATTTAATTAAAATAGAGGTGCTAATAACATAGTGGCCAAATCTGGTAAGAATTGACCAACCACAGTGTTCGCTATTCAATATGCGGATAGAACTATAGCAAATAATCCGACAAGGTTGAAATAATCTAAATTTCCTCTCGATGAAATTTTAATATCAAAGATATAATTGAATGAAGAAGTTTCTTAAAAAATTTTGCATTTACTTGACATTAAAAAAATTTATTAAGAATTTAATTTTTAATTCTTTAATCCTGTGGACAAAACAAGGAGAGAATTAAAAGTTAGCTATAAAAAAAAGCTAATAAATCGTGTGAAAAAGCGGGAGCTTGCGAAGATTTCATACAGGCCAATAATATAATTTAAGTTCAATACATTTTTATAAATTAAATGAGGGACGAGATGCGGAGAACTTTGTCTATTATTTTCTTATTGGTGATAAGTACGCTTAACATTACATTTTCTCAAGTAGTAATAAAGGAAAAGGTACAATTGAAACCGAAGACAAATAATACTACCGGGAATATGGATTTAACTCAGACTAACCGGGGTTATACACCTTGCGGACCTTATATACAAAATTCTCAACCTGAGCATTATTGGCAAGTAGTCTGGGCAGGATATTATGGTTCACTGGATCCCCAACAGCAGCTTTTTGGACCACAAGGTAATGTTTCTTTTAGAAATATAGTTAATACCGGCGACGGACCTTATGATATACATATACTTGAAGGAGCATCGCAATGCAGCTTACAAAAGCGTGTAGTTTCAAACGATTATGGTACGATATATATCCATATGAAGGATACGGCTACAACAGAATTAAACGGAATAAACGGCAGTAATTTAATAGGAAGCGGAGATTATATGAATTTTGATTGTGTACCATCTTATTTAGAGCAGGTATATCAAATAAAATATAATTACCTGGATATCGGACAAAATGCAGATACTGTTGTTTTCAGTATTCACAGTACCCACTTAGGAAAGACTATTTTTCTCCATACATTAATTGTTAAACAACCATTTATATTTTTAGATAAGGAAACTTATTTGCCATTTGCGGGAGATGCGGAAGTATCTACCGGAGCTAAAGGAATTTTTTGTACATCCTCGGATACGTCAAGCTGGTATGAAGAATATTCTTGAAAAGGACCCTGGGCTTATTCAAAGGAAGGCGGTTTTCCTAATAATGTAAGATTGAATGTAACTATCCCGGAGGGACAAGAATACGGAGATCTATTTTATTATGACACATTAGGCAACAAAATTAAGGGGAAGTATTTTTACAATTTGGATTATTATAATTATTCACGGTTAAGATTTGAAGCTACGGGGATAGAGCCGGCAGATACTGCGGAAGTAAGAATTCGCGTTAACCCAACCGACCCAAGTATCCCGGGTGCGGATTCCTATGTCTATGTAACACCAACCGATACATATCCTATAAGAGTAACTTTACAGCCGGATACTCTTAATCCAGGAGATACGGTTAGTATAACATTAGAAAGAAACCTTTCCGGTAATCCGGCAACCCATGAGCAATTTTCCGGCGATCAATTATTTGACGTTAAAATTGATGTAGGTAGTAAATATGGTACAATATTAAATCCCGCTACAAATGATACTGCCGATGAATTCAACAATATAAAGCAGGGATTCAAATTTATAGCAGCAAAAAATATTGATACGTCTGAGGCAAAGGTAAGTATAAGGGTTCATGCTATCGTAAATACGGGGGTTATTGTTGGGTCAACAAAAGGGGGTAAAGAAGGAACCGGTATAGGCAAACAGTTATCCAAAGTACGGAAAAATATTTATACGGAAAAAATAGCTTCACTCAATAAGATTAAAAAGAAATTAACTAAACGAAATGGAAATAAAATAGTTGAAAGTAATGGAAGTACCGTACAGCCGAAAGTTGAGTCAACCAATCCATGGGGGGTAGAGGATATTATAGGAATTGGAAAAGCAGTAATAAAGTATCATACAATTTTACTTGGCGAATCAAAATACTACCAAGCAAAATTTAACTATACTACGGAAAAGATGGAAATAGAAGAAATAAAACCGGATGCAAACGGAGTTCCACATCAAAAATCGGGAATGGACGGTGATTGCGAATGGATTACAAGTGAAAACGAATGGGAAGGTTTTGATGTTTGGGGAGACAATCCTGTTTCAATATTGGAAGGGGATAATATGGGTGTATATTGGGAAAGGCAAAAGCCGATATGGGGGACTGATAAAATATTAGATCCGGGTTTGATAAGGCTAGTCGGCAGGTATTGGAATAAGAATCAAACATATAAAGTTAAATTAACAACAAATGGAGAGCCAAAGAATTGGGGTTTGGAATCATCAATTGAAATTGAGGTAAAGAGACCTAAAGAATTAGGTAATAAACATTATAAAGAATTAGATGTCTTTGGCTTTAGTTTAAATGTAGATAGTCTTTGCATTTATAACAGCGGCGAGATAGGAGTCCCTCCACAGATCATTAAAGGGCACATGGAAAAAGAAACCAATTTTAAGAACTCTTTTAGATATGAGCCAAAGTTGGATATTAACACACAAAATAATAAAAGTGAAAAGAAAAAGTTTTTGGATATCTATCCATATTATACTGTAACAGATAAAAGTATGGGAACAATTGATATTCCTGATAATCATAAAAATGTGCAGCCCGTATCATATATTACCAGCCCAATAAAAATAGGTGACTATCTAATTAAAAAAATTACTAATTATATCAGATATCCTAAAAAAGATAAAAATGGCAATTGGCTGGATCCTTTTTTTATTGGATATAAAAATGGTGAGCCATCTAAAAAATTACAAAAAGTATATAATAAAATGAGAGATTCTTTAGATATGAATGGTGCAATGCAAATTGCAATTGATTCATTAAAAAAGTGGTTGAAAGCAGATGACTTTAAGGATGGTAAAAAATATGTCCAGAGTAGAATATTTTCATCCTATGGTATGCTACAACAAGTTTTTTATTATGCATGTACTGATAAAATAGCCGGATACGCAATTAGTAATGACAAGCAAACGCCGGAATCTCTTAATGAAATAAAATATTCGATTAAAGCATATAAAGAGAATATGAAGAAAAAAATTAAGAATAAAACCGGTAATCAATGGGAAAATGGATTTGAAGATGATTGGGCTAAAATTTTGCAGAATTATAATAAATATGAAACCGATTACGGTAAAATGGTTGTAGAATTGTCTCAACAATATTTACCTAAATAATAAGAGGGATTAACATGAAATTATTAAAATTATTGGTATTAATAACAATCATTTTGAATCATTATAATTTGCGGGGACAATCCTCAACAGACCCGTATACAGCACCGGATTATGTAACTGCATACATTGAGTCAAGAATGAATGCAAAGTATAATGGAAGTTTCGCATTATCAATATATTTCATTATGGATTCTTTAGTTAATAAAATTCCATATTATTATATGGATGAAAAGTTTGAAGATCCTTTTGGAACTTTAAAAGGAATTTCGATTTTTTCTTGTCAGAAATATACAGATTCAGAAGATAGCTCCATTGTTGGTATTTATAAAGATGGTAATATCTTGTGGGATTCAGGACCAATTATATTTGGTAATATATTAAGCAACTTATCTTTTTGCAAAGATATAAATAAAGATGGTACCGTGGACATTGGGTTAATTGCAGAATATGCTGACTTTGCAGAAGCTTATAACCCAAATAATGTAACTTATTATTTATGGATACTAAGCTGGGATGGTTATAACGGAGCTTTTATTAATGAATATGATGTAAATAACCGTAAATCAAGTTTAGTTCCAGGCTCGTTTGAGCTGTTTGATGAAAACGGTGATGGAATATATGAAATTTCCTCAATGTATTCTTATGAGGATGAGTATACTCATACACCAGTGGAAAATCCACCACCAAATTATCCCTATGTAACATACGGATGGAATGGCAGTAAATACGGGCTTTGGCCCAATGTTTATCAACTTAAATACGGTGATTTTTATCCAGCAATTTGGATAAAGCCCACTATCAAATGTAAAGTCATATCGAAAGATTCTCTTTTGACATTCCATTATACTATTTCAAATGCTAAACATAGTATACAGGCTATTGAAACTATTAATTTCTTGAATGTTCCTACGGCAAAAATTGATATAACTTCAAAATATCAAAAAAATACTATATCATCTTTCCCAGGAAATTTACCAGGCTCATGGTATTTTGAACCTAATGGTTTAAGGAATTACGATGGGTTAATAGAACCTGGGGAAACAAAATCGGGCTATTGGTATAAAGGTGTTGGTTTACCCACAATTATAATTGCATATCTCAGAGGATTAATACCATTAGAACTTACTAGAGAAATTTCTGATAAAGCTAAACTTGATGAAATACAAAATAACTCAGTTAAAAGAAAAACAGTTGGATTAAAATCTATACCTCACAGACTTGATACGCTTGGTTTTATTGATACACTAAACATTTATATTGATACTTCTTGTTCTTTAGGCTGGATAAAAAATAGTTTAACAGCTAATAAATATGATAGTCTATTTAATACTGCCAAAGCCCAGCTTCAACAAAACAATATTACCGGAGTTAAAAACAAACTAAATAAAGTTTTGCTGGACGTAGATATTGATAGCACATCAAATCTTACAAGCGAAGCTTATGCACTTATAAAATACAATACGGAATATTTGTTAGAACATTTACCAAATTCTAATCCGCCAACATTAGTAGTGAACCTTGAGAACAGTTCTAATAGCTTAATTACCGGAGGTAGTCTTCAGTATTACGACGGAGGCTGGAAAGATGCAGTAAACAATGGCGACGGCACTTTTGGTATAAATACAAATATGACAACATTAAGTTTGCGAATGAATTATGCTTACGGCTCACAGACAATATCAAACATTCCTGCACAGAATAACACTTATACATTCCATACGACAAATGTATCGGTGCAGTTAAAAGACAGTCAAGGTAACCAAATCGACAAAGGAAGTGTTAAATACTACGCCGGTGGCTGGAGAGATTTCGACAGTACATCAAACGGAGTTGCAACAAAAGAACTACTACCAAATAATTACAGCTTTAGAATGATATATGCAAATACAAGCAACGATAAGCAGCAGAATATAGGGGATAATCCTACTGTAGTTTTTCAAACAGTAAAGGCATATGTTCAGCTAAAGAATAGTCAAGGGGATCTTATTGACGAAGGTGTTGTCCAATATTATTCAGGCGGTTGGAAAGACTTTGGTACAACTACAAACGGAGTTGTAACAAAAGAACTATTGCCTAATAATTATTCTTTCAGAATGACTTATGCGTATGGCAGCAACGACAAGCAGCAGAACATCGGTGATAATCCTACGGTTGTTTTCCAAACGGTAAATGCAAATGTTCAGTTAAAGAATAGTCTTGGTAATCTTATTGATGAAGGGAATGTTCAATATTATACCGGAGGATGGAGAGATTTTGGTACAACTGAAAACGGAGTTGCCACGAAAGAACTGCTTCCGAATAACTACAGCTTCAGAATGACTTATGCCTACAGCAGTAATGATAAACAGCAGAACATCGGAGACGATTCTACGGTTATATTTCAAACAGTAAATGCAAATGTTCAATTAAAGAATAGTCTTGGTAATCTTATTGATGAAGGGAATGTTCAATATTATGCCGGGGGATGGAGAGAATTTGGTACAACTACAAATGGTGTTTCAGAAAAAGAACTTCTACCAAACAATTATAGCTTTAGAATGACACATGAATATATCTCAAAAGATATGACTCAAAATATTAGTATGAATAATATAGTTGTTTTCTCAACCGTACTTTGTAATGTAAGAGTTAGAGATACTCAAGGACAGCCGTTAAATGGAGCTGATGCAAAATATTATTCCGGTGGATGGAGAGAGATTGGGCTTACGACATCAACAGGAGAAATAACCAAGGAACTGTTGCCGGCAAACTTGTCTTTCCGGGTAAATTATAATTCAATTCAACAGGATAAAACACAGGACTTATCGGCAAATAATATGGTTGATTTTATTTTGAATACTGGACAATGAAAGTAGTCGAAAAGGCAGTTTGTAGTAAATTGTTAATGGAAAGGGAAATAAAATGAGGAAAATTATTTTACCGGCAGTAATTATGGTATTTTATTCTTGCAGTATTTATTCGCAAACCATATACAAGATACCGTTTGCAGCAAAAGACAACCGGATAGAGTTAACGGTAGAAAACAGTTCGGCAGTATCGGCAAAGTTTGTAAATGTAAAGGTCGACAGCTGCCCGTCATGGGTAAAAATGAAAACAGTAGAGACAGCCGTGGGAGAAATCCCTGCCGGTGAAGATAAAGAATTCATATTTAATTTTGATATCGATATGACGGCACCGGTAGGTATGGAAGAAAGTATAAAATTTTTAATTACATGCGGAGAAGCGAAAAAAGGAACTGAAGAAACCTGGAGTAAAGAGATAAAGATAAAAGCTAGTGCTCCGGATAAATATGAGTTATTCCAAAACTATCCGAATCCGTTTAATCCTGCAACCACAATAAGCTTTCAGCTTCCGTACGACAGCAGGGTGACAATAAAGATTTACGATATTCTGGGAAGGGAAGTAGAGACGCTAATAAGTGAAAATAGAAAGTCAGGTTATTACCGGGAAAAATTTAATGCAGGTATGCTTTCTAGTGGAGTATACATTTACAGGATAACTGCTAAGAGTACAAGTGGTATACCGTACGATTTTGCCTCGGTAAAGAAGATGATGGTGATTAAATGAAATTTCAAATCAATTGAAACATTTTTAGATACTTACCGAGAGAATTCCCGTTTATAATCGTAACTTCATCGCTGCCGGAAAATTTATTATCTGTGTAATTTGGATTTAAAGTAATAATAAAAATTTTACCGGGTTTTCCGCCTTCATTTGCGGATTCGATAAAGTTTTTAATTGTGCTGGTATTTACGCCGTTGTTCGAAGTGTTAACCTGAGCAGTAAAACCGGAACGGGTTCCTTTTTTAATTAACTCTCCTTGCAAAATATAACTGCGGTTTGCCTCTATTTCTTTCGCACTCACATTCTGATATCCGAGATTGCTGAAAAGTAATTTTACTTTTTCAACTATTTTACTAGGGCTAAGTGAATTAACAGCATTGTAAGAAGTATCGGTTGTTTCTGTCTTTGGGCTATCTTTTTGTTGAAGGTTAAAGATATCCAGCCATTCGTTCTCCGCAATTAATTTAGAAAAATTATCTGCTCCCAAAGTTCCGGTGATGTTTTTATTCAGTAAGTCCTTCTCGGTTAATTTTTGAAACAGCTTTTCTTCTATGGTATCTTTGGCAAGATAGTTATAAACATTTATTCCCGGCTTACTGTTCTTATCCGACATTATTTTTTCTTCAAGCTGCCAATTAGAAACAGGTATCCACCATTGATCAAAATAAATAATGTACGGTGCATACGGAAGATGGGAATACTTAGCTGCATGTTGTGTCCCGGCAAGAAAAACGGTAATAGATTTATCATTGTTGAATTTTATTATTGCCTTTTCCATTTCTTCCTTTGTCATACCGTCGCTGAATCCGGTGAATTTAATCTTTTCCTTATAAAACAGCTCGGTTAACTTCTGTGTCCCGAATTTATCGTACAGCGAAAATACTATTGCCTGGTTCTTATTATTCTTTATTGCGGATAAATGGAACATCAGCAGTTTTGTCTTATAGCTTGTGGATTTTTGGGAAGCGAAATTTGTTACTTGTTTAAGCTGATGCAGCAGTGAAAATACTTTTGCCTGTACCCGGAAAGGATTACCGGTTTGCAAAGTATCGTATATTTGGCTTTGAGCAAGGAAGAATAGTTGATCATACTCCGGTTTCTGATCATTATCAAGATCTATCCAAACGTCCTGTCTTATAAGGTTGGGCAGCTGTTGTTGTACTTCTGTTTTGCTTCTTCCCAATGATACTATTTTAGAAGACTCGGGCAGCTTGTTTATCATTTCGGAAGCATTAATTTCATTTGTTAGTGCCCAGAAGTATTTAGGATTTTTAATCTTTAAGAATTTGTTTACACTTTCTTTTTTGATTAGTGCTGCTTCCGCATCAACCAGAATTATACAATCGAAATTTTTAATTTTATTTATGGTGATTAAATTTTCCGTTAGGGATTTAAGCAGAAACGGGAATGAAATAATATACACCTGAGCAGGCTTGTTTAATTCCTTTGTAATATTTCGTGCATCCTGCCGGATAATATTAAAAGAAATATCCGGAGTAAAACTTTTAAATATGCCTGCCCAATTATCCGTACTTCCAAACATCCGGGCGGGTATTTTGTCGCCTTTTACATAATCATTTGTAAGAACAAGTACTGATTTTATTTCTCTTTTTATAAATAGATACTTTAATCCCAGAACTGCTTGTATGGATTTGCCTAGCCCCATTTCATCCGAAAGTACCGCCTTTTTGTTTTCTGCCAGGAATTTTGCACCTTCTTTCTGGAACGGGTAAAGATCTTTCAGAAGTTGGTTCTCTTCTTCCTCACTTAAGTTAATTTCCGGTTGAAGCATTTTATCCAGGATGTCGGGGTCAGTTTCAACCGTCATCGGCTGCTTAATCCTTAACGATGTTGTAAACTGCTTGAATTGATTTAGTTTACTTCTGCCGTCCTGTAAATTAAGTTTTGTAAATTCTATTTCTTTTTCTTTGACGGAATCTGCCGTTAAAGATTGAAAAGGATTTGTGCTGTAAAATTGAAAATGAAGATCACTTAAAACCGGTATTTCAAAAGTAGAAGTCTTTTCGGGTAATTCAACAACTTTGGCTTTATAAGTTTTGGGTGAAGAATCGAGCAGGTCTATTTTGGTTTGAAGATATTTACCCTGTAAATAATTTCCTTCGATTATAGTTAAAAGTTCTACGTTATAAATTTTAGGAATTAATTTTGCTAGGTGATCTTCAACCTGCGGTTCCGCAAAGCGAAATTCTGTTTCGTTTGAAGTCGGAATATTTATATTGTATTCAACTTTTCTAATTTGCGGCTTATGCTCAAAATTAATAGATTTTACAAAAGCTTTGTTTTTATTCTCCCCGGTCCAATAATTATTGTCAAGTACCTCAGAAAAATTTTGTAATGCCGGGATTAGCTGCTTGTCTATTTCCTTTAAATTTTCGTCATTTATGTTGTATAAAATCGAACTGTTTTGATATTCCTCTTCAGCAGAAAATATTTTCTTCAGTTCGGCAGAAAATTTAAATGGAATACTGTACAACAACGTTGTACCCATACCGAAAAATATTCGGTTGGTTTTCGATTTTATGGAAAGGTGCTTTGGTGAAGATTTAAATGTTTTAACTCTTACAAACCGGAAGGTAAAACTTTTAATTTCCGGAGTTAAAATTGTTAAAACAATGTTGTCCGTATTAAGCAGTTCGCTGTTTAGTTCAGCGATTACTTTTAATTCGGTATCCGCAGGGCGCAGCCATTTATTCCATAAAAAATTCTCTGCACCGTCAACACTAGAAACATAATGTGCAGCTTTTAATCTTATTTTCCCGGTAACTTTCATTATTCACCGGTTTTTTGCAGATGTACTTGCTCGCATGCCGTTTGAAGCCTTTCAAAAGGTTCCAAAAGGTTCCTATTTTCTAAAACCGGAACTAATTTATCTTTAATTTCCGAGAGTTCGTTTTCGAATTTTTTAAGAGTCTCCAGAGAAATTTTTGAATTGTCTCCGCTAAGAGAAGTTATTTCGTTAACGGCTGTCCCGGCTTTGGCAGGCGTTCCGTCATGGTTATAAATTCTTATTACCCGGACACCTTGCTTGTTGTTAGTCCCCAGGAAAAGAGGATCACGTACAAGTACTAAATCAATTTCCTGGTTTATAGCAGATAAAAGGGGGACGGAAATTAATTCTACCAGGATGTGTTCCATCAGAACATTTCCGTACAAAGTTCTTTGGAAGTTTGTTGGTTTTATAGGTGCCGTTACCCTAAACTCCAACGGTTTGGTGTCCGCATCCGTAACAAGTATGGCACCCATTATTCCCTCGTTATTATCAAGGGAATAGGAATCCAAAAATGCGACTTTAGATATTGACATAGCTAACTCCATTAAATAATTTATTAAAAAAGTTGTAAGCATAATCGGGATAAATAATTCACCCCCGCCTTAGAAATGTTCACTCACCGATATCTCTTAAGTAAGAGATATTTTCTGGAAGTTTTAAATACCGCACATATTTATAATTAACGTTTAATATATAAACTTTTTTTCAATTTAAGTCAAGAACTTTTTCTATTTTTTAACTATTTTGTGAAAAATTTCAGTGTGATCAATCTTACACCAATTTCATCATATTATTTTATCTTTTTCATCTTTCTCCAAAGAGTTGAAATATTTATTCCCAGTAATTCAGCGGCTTTGGTCTTGTTACCGTTTGTTTGAATTAAGATATGCTCAATGTATGCTTGTTCTATCTGTTCAAGAGTTGCATTATCTTTTAAAATCGATTCGAAGGTTTTGTTTGTTTTATTTAATATTGTACTTGGAAAATGGTGAGGCAGAATTTTCCCGTCCGAACTTAGTATTGCCGCTCTTTCAATAACATTTTGTAATTCCCTTACATTGCCCGGCCAGGAATATTCCTGTAAATATTCTATGCATGAAGAATCTATATGCAGATTAGGTATTTTCAGTTTTTTTGAAAATTGATCTATAAAGAATCTGGTTAAAGGTAATATATCTTCCTTGCGTTCACGCAGCGGCGGTACCTTCAATTCCATAATACTTAAACGGTAATAAAGATCTTCTCTGAATTTTTCTTCTTTTATAAGCTGTTTCAAATCCTTGTTTGTTGCGGCAATAATTCTAATATCTACTTTGCGCGGAATACTCTCGCCAATCCGCAGTATTTCATGTTCTTGTAATACACGAAGAATTTTTAATTGCATTGCGGAACTTATCTCTCCGATTTCATCAAGGAAAATTGTTCCTTTACTTGCGGTTTCAAATAATCCTATTCTATCCTTTGTAGCTCCGGTAAATGCACCTGTGGTATGCCCGAACAACTCGCTTTCCAACAAAGTTTCCGGTAAAGCACCGCAGTTTATTGCTATAAAGTTTTCTTTGGAGCGACCGGAAATTTTATGAATGTACTTTGCCAGTACTTCCTTCCCTACGCCTGTTTCCCCTGTAATTAAAATAGTTGAATCGAACGGAGCGACTTTGTTTGCAACATTTAATATACGCTTATATGCTTTACTGTGGATCTCCACAAACGTAGGATTTGTAACTGTTAGAAGCGCTTCTATTTCCTTTTCATATTTTTTTAATAAGTAAGCTTTTCGTTTTAGTTGATTGTTTAGTTTATCGATTTTGGTTTTAATATCGTTTACTTTAAAATATGCTAAGTAAGAAGTTATATCATCACCCCAGGATTTTAGATCCTTACCTGTAGCATGACAAATTGCATTGCCTTGTGCTTTACAAGATTGTTCTATAAAATAAACATCTTTGTTAATAGAAAACGAAACAAACCCGCTAAAGTAGCCGCAGAGTATCCAGCAAACGGGATGATCCGATTTACCGATTGTAAAAAGATGCTCTTCGGCTTCTTTGGAATCGTGCCAGCTTAACTCCATGTGAAATCTGCCGGACTCTTTATCGTATTCAAGGCTGTTTATTATGTCTCTTGCAATTCCTTCCAATGAATGCAGCTTGCAGCCTGCTTTAATTAATTCGATCTTGCTTTCCCATTTAAAATTATTTATTAAAACAGAAGCATCTGCCTGCCCCTGGAAGTAACCGAAACGCGTTAATATACTTCTGGCATGATCAATTTCGGTAGTGTTTAACAGATCTTTTCTAAATAAGGCAAAGGCATGTAAACTATGTATTACAACTTCACGGCCTTTTAGTGTTAAAGTACCTTCCGAAAAATTAAATATTTCTTCTAATCTTAAATCTGTTGCTTTCATATTCAATTGCAAATTGCAAAACAAACATTGCAAATTACAAAACTATATATCCATCAACAATGTATTTATATTGTAAAATATTCGAATAACGAAGAATATTTAAATGGTACGTCTTTTGGATATATCTTTTCAAAATTTCAACTTAAGAAAGGAAAATAAAATGTACACACTCTTAAAAGAACATGCTGAAAATTTAAGGGAGAAAGCCGCAGCTTTTACTTCCGAACTTGTGAAAACTGCCAGTGTAAGCTCGCACGAAAAAGATGCCGCAGAATTAGTAGAGAAAAAAATGCTGGAACTCGGATATGATAAAGTAATTAAAGACGAATTCGGAAATGTATTTGGTATTTTGTACGGCTATGAATCGAAACCGACTTTGTTGCTAAACAGTCATTTAGACACAGTGTTGCCTGACGAAACTGCCCCGGAATGGGAAGACAGTCCTTATTCCGGTAAAATTAAAGACGGAAAAATATTCGGTGTAGGAAGTTCCGACTGCAAAAGCGGTTTGGCGATGCAAATTTATGCCGCACATATGCTTGTACATCGCGCTCTAATTCCGTTAAGAGGCAATGTTGTTGTCGCTGCAACCGTATCGGAGGAAAACGGACTAAGTCTTGGTGTACAACATTTAATTTCAAAGTCATTGGCCGATATGAAAATAAATGTTGATTATGCTGTATTGGGCGAACCGACTAACCTAGGATTATTTTACGGCCATGACGGATGGGCTGAATTTTCAATTGGAATGGATTCACCTAATCCCAATTTTTTGAAAGATGCTGCCGATGCAGTTTATCAAAGTCTTTTTAACGCAAGTAAGGCAAATAAGATTAACGGAAACAGAGACTTTATGAGTGTGCGTCTACCTGAATTTAATAATAACTATCAGGATGCACGGATTATATTAAATAGAAGAATGCTGCAAGATGAAGATTCCGCCGCACTAATTAATAGCATTAAAGAAATAACTTTTCAAAACGTAAAAGAAAAATTACCTGTTAATCTTGATGTTAAATTACGTGAAGAAATTCAAAAGTTAAGTAACGGAGATACCGTTCAGGTAAGATATTTAAGCAATGCCTGGGAAACCAGTCCATTCTCTCCGTTGATGGACAGGGCAAGGCAGGCTTTATCATCGGCTGCATGTAAAACCGAGCCGGGCAAATGGCAGCTGCCGAGAATAGGTATGGGAACAGCAGGAAGTGTTTTAACAAAAAAGTATGGAATTCCAACTATCGGTTACGGACCGGGTGATGAAAATGTTGTTCATGCTGCCGGAGAGTATGTAGAGATAGATAATATTGTTGAAGGTATTTTAGGAACTGCTTCGATAATTCATAACCTTGTCGGAATTCCGGTATTCGGCTGGACAACAGACCTGGATTTTTAAGTGAACAGGAATTTGGAATACAAGTGTTGACAAAAGACTGCTGCACTTGTATTCTCAAAACTCCTTGAACCAAACTTCGTTCTTAGCCAAACTGAAAAACGAAGTCTGAAGAGGTGAAACAAAGTTAAGCGGTGTTGTTAATGTAAATTATAAAGATGGTTAAAAACTTCGCTTGGCGGGCTTAATCTTGAACTCGAACTCCGCAGCAAGTTTATGTCCAAGTGTAGGTGTAAGAAAAAATTAAGTATAAGACTAAAAGAATATTTAAAAATTAACGAGGAAAAAATTAGAAGTGCTATGAATATATTTGTTTTTAATTGCGGCAGCTCTTCGCTAAAGTTTAAAATGATTTCAATGCCTTCCGGTGAAGAATTGTTCGGAGGCGAAGTTCAAAGGATTGCATCCAAAACATCCGAATCATCAAGAATTGTTTACGAAGCCGGCGGTAAGGAAGAGGTTTATTTTGAAGATATAAAAAATCATATGGAAGCTTTTTCCGGTGTGATGAAAATTATTGAAGAAAAAAATAACGCAAAGCCTGATCTTTTTGCTCACAGGCTGGTAAAAGGCGGAGCAGAAATAATTAATGATTCTTTGCTTGATGAATCAACTTTTTACTGTCTGGATGAATTAAAAGAACTTGCACCGATACATAATCCTCCTATTATTGAAGTTATTAAAGCTTGCAGGATTATGTATCCAAGTATTGCTCAGGCACTTGTTCTGGATACCTCATTTCATTCAACAATACCGGACTATGCATATACTTATGCTCTTCCGGATGAACTTTGCAGCGAACTTGGAATAAAGAAATACGGCTTCCACGGAATAAGCCACAGGTTTGTTTCGGAAGAAGCCGCAAAGTATTTAAACATTCCGGTTGAAAAGTTTAATGCGGTTAGCTGCCATTTAGGCAGCGGAGGTGCCAGTTTGTGTGCTGTTAAAAACGGAAAGTCAATTGATAATTCTATGGGATTTTCACCTCTGCAGGGACTTGTAATGAGTACAAGGTGCGGAAATCTTGATCCCGCCGTACTGTTAAAAATGCTTGCTTACGAAGAAGGAAATTTTTCGAAAGTAGATAAGATATTAAATAAGAAAAGCGGCGTACTTGGGCTTTCCGGAATTTCATCCGATATAAGAGATGTAATTGAAGCGAAGAGTAATGATGAAAAATTAGAAATAACCTTTGATATTTATTTGTGGAGAATAAAAAAATATTTGGGCTCTTATCTGACGCTTTTAGGAAAAACGGATGCAATAATTTTTACCGATACTATCGGAGAAACAGTTCCTTTGGTGAGAGAGTCTGTTTGCAAAAACTTGGATTATTTCGGCATTAAACTGGACGAAATTAAAAATAAGCAAGTCCATTCTTTCCCGTGTGATATTTCGTTGCCGGGAAGTAAAATTCGCATTTTAGTTGTAAAGACTAATGAAGAATTATCAATTGCCAAAAGAGCATACCGGCTTATGGCTGATAAAGATTCTCCGGTTAATACGGTGTATGAGTTAAATATTTAAAAAATAATTTAACCGAATAAAAAGTTGAATATTGAAAATTGATAATTGAATATTGAGTAATACGAGTATCAAAGACTTAGTAAAAATTCTCAATGATCAATTCTCAAAGCTCAATGATCAACTATATTTTTGATATAATATGTTGTTTGATTAAAGGAACTTAATAATGGAAAAATTAATTGTGTTTATTCCGGAAAATATTTTTATAAAATATTTTGTGTA
>JBJKQP010000004.1:0-41350 GCA_046705105.1 Ignavibacteriaceae bacterium
AACTTAAACACCTGTATCGATGCGATAAGTGGTCTGGTAGATGGAATGAATGAGATGTCGCGTCAACATGATCTTGGTGACATAGATTATGTTATTGATGTAAACAAATTCCAGGGAACTTACAAAGAGATGGCCGAAGGAGTTAATAATATGGTACAGGGCCATATAACAGTAAAGAAGAAAGCAATGGCCTGTATAGAGGAATTCGGAAGAGGAAACTTCGAAGCGCCGCTGGAGAAATTCCCAGGAAAGAAAGCATTTATAAACGAGACGATAGAGCAGGTAAGAGCAAACTTAAAGTCATTGATAACTGATGCAAATATGCTTTCGGAAGCAGCAGTGCAAGGAAAGCTGGCTACCAGGGCGGATGCCAGTAAACATCAGGGAGACTTCAGAAAGATAGTACAGGGAGTAAATGATACATTAGATGCGGTAATCGGCCCATTGAATGTAGCAGCAGAATATGTTGATCGAATATCCAAGGGAGATATTCCTCAAAAAATAACAGACAATTACAATGGCGACTTCAATGAAATAAAAAACAACCTGAACAATTGTATTGATATTATGAATAACCTGCTGATTGAAGCCGACAAGGTTACTACTTCAGCAGCAGACGGCGAACTTGACAAACGTGCAAATGCGGAATTATTTGTAGGCGGTTGGAAAAAACTTGTTATCGGAATAAATAATACTATTACAAATATTGTCAATCCTCTAATGGTAACTGCCGATTATGTTGATAAAGTAAGCAAAGGTATTATTCCCGATCAAATAACAGATGAATATAAAGGACAGTACAATATAATTAAAAATAACCTTAATGCAGTTGTAAAAATGATGAGCCAGTTGTTATCGGAAACCGATAAAATAATCAATGCAGCGGCAGACGGACAGCTTGACAAACGTGCAAATGCAGAATTATTCTTGGGCGGCTGGAATAAACTTGTAAGGGGTGTAAACGACACTATATCGAATATTGTTAATCCATTAATGGTAACTGCCGACTATGTTGATAAAATTTCAAAGGGTCAAATACCCGAAAAGATAACAACCGAATATAAAGGTCAATATAATATTATCAAGACTAATCTAAACGTTTGCATCGATGCGGTTAACGAATTAGTTAAAGATGCAAATACTTTATCTAAAGCTGCAGTTGAAGGAAAGCTTTCAACTCGTGCCGATGCATCAAAACATAAAGGCGATTTCAAAGCAATTGTGCAAGGCGTTAACGATACTCTCAATGCAGTTATCGGACCGCTGAATGTTGCCGCAGAATATGTTGATCGAATATCCAAGGGCGATATTCCAAATAAAATAACAGACAATTACAACGGCGACTTCAACGAGATAAAAATTAATCTGAATGTATTGATTGACTCAATGAATGAGATAACATCAGTAGCAGAAGCTATCTCTTCAGGAAATCTTGATGTTGTAGCAAAAGAAAGATCGGAACAAGACAGACTAATGAAAGCAATGGCTTCAATGATATCCGGCTTAACGAATGTAGTAAAAGAAGTAAAAGATACGGTTGAAAATGTAACTAGCGGAAGTCAGGAATTGAGTAAAAGTGCCGAACAGCTTTCACAAGGTGCAACGGAACAAGCTGCATCTGCAGAACAAGCGTCCTCTTCGATGGAAGAAATGACTGCTAATATTAAACAGAATGCCGAGAATGCTCAGCAAACAGAAAAGATTGCGTTAAAGTCAGCCGAAGACGCAAAAGAAGGCGGTAAGGCAGTTGCAGAAACTGTAAATGCTATGAAAGAAATTGCAAGTAAAATTTCTATTATTGAAGAGATTGCACGGCAGACAAATCTTCTAGCTTTAAATGCTGCGATAGAAGCAGCAAGAGCTGGAGAGCACGGAAAAGGATTTGCAGTAGTTGCTTCGGAAGTTAGAAAGCTTGCAGAAAGAAGTCAGGCTGCTGCCGGAGAAATTAGCAAACTTTCGGGAAACAGTGTAAAAGTTGCGGAAAGGGCTGGGGAAATGCTCTCGGCAATTCTACCGGATATCCAAAAGACTGCCGAACTTGTTCAGGAAATATCTGCTGCAAGCAATGAGCAGAACAGCGGTGCCGAGCAGATAAACAGTGCAATCCAGCAGTTGAATCAGGTTATTCAGCAAAATGCGTCCTCTTCGGAAGAGATGGCATCGACTACCGATACCTTATCTAACCAGGCTGAACAGCTTCAGCAGACAATAGGGTTCTTTAAAGTTGAATTGGGTGATAAGCAAACCAAGACCAATAAAATTTCAAACAGAAAAAATAATCTGAGAAAGCAAAATGCTTCTATTTCTCATGATCATAATAATAAACCGGAAAAGGTTTCTTCAAATAACGGTGTATTGATAAACTTGAATGGTAACGGTGATTCTTATGATAATGAATTTGAATCTTTTTAAGAAAAATATAACGGAGAAATAAGAATGAATAATGAAATAAAATCCGACGTAAGGCAGTATCTTACATTTAAGCTTCAGGATGAAGTCTTTGGTGTGGATGTTGCACAAGTAAGGGAAATACTTGATTATATAAAAGTAACCAAGGTACCGCAAACACCCGAATTTATGTGCGGTGTAATAAATCTGCGGGGTAACGTAGTACCGGTTGTAGATATGAGATTAAAGTTCGGCCTGCAAAAAACCGAAACAACAGTTAATACTTGTATAGTTGTTGTAGAAGTAGACCTTGAAGGAGAAAATACGGTACTCGGAGCTTTGGTTGATTCAGTCCAGGAAGTTTTTGAACTGGATCCGAAAGATGTTGAACCGGCACCTAAAATCGGGACAAAGCTAAAGACCGATTTTATAAAAGGCATGGGAAAACGTGACGATAAATTTATAATCCTTCTTAATATAGACAGAGTTTTTTCTTCGGAAGAACTTTCTATTGTACAGCAAGTTCAGCAAGAATCCGTTTCTTCGGAACAAGTTTCAATTGATGAATAAATAGAATTTTCAAAATAATATTTAAAGAAAGGTTAAACGATGAAATGGTTCTATAATCTTAAAATTGGGGTTAAATTAATTTCCGCTTTCATTATCCTATCTGCTATAACTGCATTTATAGGTTATGAAGGCCTGAACAACATGGGAACAATAAATAGTATGCTTAACTCACTGTATTCGAATGAAACTGTTGGCATATCATATATACGTGCTGCTAATATTGATTTAATATATTACAGCAGAGCACAAAACAATTTTCTTCTTGCCACCTCAAAAGAATCCAGGGCTAAATACCAGAATGATATGAACAATTACGAGAATTTATTAAACAGCGATATACAGAAAGCAGCTCCTTTAATTAATACACAGCAGGGAAAAGATTTAATTGCTCAATTTAAAAAAGACTGGGCAAATTATAAGGTAAGCGTTCAGCAGCTTATTACGGTTGCATCGGCAAACGGATTAAATTCCATGACTCAGGCAATTATTAATGCCAAACGGAATGCACGCGCTAAATCAGATATAGTAGATACGGTTTTAAGTCAACTTGTTAGAGTTAAAGAAGGAATAGGCAAAAGCTATTATAACCAAAGCGATGTTCTTTATGCAGACTCCCGTGAAATAATGATTATTTTAATCCTTGCCGCAGTGGCTATCGGCATTGGCTTCGGATTCTTTATCTCAAGATTAATAAGCAAACCATTAATTAAAGGAGTAGATTTTGCCAAGGCTGTTGCCAAAGGAGATTTGACCCAGAAAGTGGATATAAATCAGAAAGACGAAATGGGTGAACTTGCCGAAGCATTAAACGATATGGTAGATCACATAAAAGATGTAATTGAAAATGTTAAAACCGCAGCGGACAATGTAACTGCCGGAAGCCAGCAATTAAGCTCTAATTCGGAACAGATGTCGCAGGGTGCAACGGAACAAGCTGCAGCCGCAGAAGAAGCTTCATCATCTATGGAACAAATGACAGCTAATATAAAACAAAATGCAGACAATTCTCAGCAGACAGAAAAGATAGCGTTAAAATCTTCGGAAGACGCAAAAGAAGGGGGAAAGTCTGTTGCAGAAACCGTAAAGGCTATGAAAGAAATAGCCGGAAAGATTTCCATAATAGAAGAAATTGCAAGACAAACAAACTTACTTGCTTTGAATGCGGCAATTGAAGCAGCAAGAGCAGGTGAGCATGGTAAGGGCTTTGCTGTTGTTGCATCGGAAGTTAGAAAGCTTGCCGAAAGAAGTCAAACTGCAGCGGCAGAAATTAGCAAGCTCTCATCCTCAAGCGTACAGGTCGCGGAAAAAGCTGGTGAGATGCTTACCAACATAGTGCCGGATATTCAAAGGACGGCAGAACTTGTACAGGAAATTACGGCTGCCAGCAACGAACAAAATTCCGGCGCCGAACAAATTAACAATGCAATACAGCAGCTTAACCAGGTAATACAGCAGAATGCTTCCGCTTCCGAAGAAATGTCTTCAACTGCAGAAGAGCTTGCCGGACAGGCGGAACAGCTTCAAAATTCAATTGAATTCTTTAAGCTGGAAGAACAGAAAAAGAAAATAAAGAGCACTGTTTTAAACAAAACAAGTACCAAAAAAGAACATGCAATTAATTTTGCACATATTGCAAATGCAGTAAGTAAAGAAAGCAAAACACAAAAAAACACTGCATCAACCGGTCCCGTCAAGTCGAACGGAAATGGGCACGGTGTTTTAATAGATATGAGCAATAACGGCGACAAACTCGATAGAGATTTTGAGAAGTTCTAAGAAATTACATCTTTCAACTGCTGCCTCTTATTAGAGAGACAGCAGTTAAAGTAAATTTACCTTTTAAACTTTATTTCCATTCAGCAAAAGTATGATTGAAATTTTATTTGCTTTTAATAAACACTTAAATAAAAGATTTACAAATATCCAAAAAGCAGTTCTTTTGCTGCCGGTCTTCAATTCGGTTTATCAATATAAATTTTAATTTTATTATGCAGACTATAACATCCCCCGCAGTATTAAACGAAAAATTATCGGAAAAAGAATTTAAAATGCTGAGCAGGTTCATCTACGACCAATGCGGCATAAAGATGCCTCCGGTAAAAAAGACCATGCTGGAAACTCGTTTAAGAAGGCGGCTTCGTGAAACTAATATTAATTCCTTTGACGAATATTGTGACTTTTTATTTAGCGACAAGGGAATAAGAAATGAATTAATTCATATGATTGACGTTGTTACCACGAATAAAACTGATTTCTTCAGAGAGCCTGTTCAGTTTGAGTTTTTAACTCAAAATGTCTTGCCGTTTCTGATTTCGGAATTTAACGCCGGTATGGAAAAAACTTTGAAAGTATGGAGTGCGGGATGCTCGTCAGGTGAAGAGCCTTACACTCTTGCTGTTGTTTTGAGTGAATTTGCCCGGACATTACCCGGTTTCGGTTTTTCAATAAAAGCGTCGGACATATCTACAAGTGTTCTTGAAAAAGCTGTACTTGGTATTTATGATGCCGAAAGAATCGCCGGTCTGCCTATAGTTCTTAAACAGAAATATTTTTTAAAAAGTAAAGATCCGAATAGAAAGCAGGTACGGGTAATTCCCCAGTTAAGAAAGCTGGTTAGCTTCCAAAGAATTAACCTAATGGATTCGGACTTCGGATTACGGGAAAAACAGGATATTATTTTTTGCCGTAATGTAATTATCTATTTTGATAAACAGACTCAGGAAAAATTAATAAAAAATTTGTGCGCTCACTTAAGGTGTGGTGGATTCCTTTTTCTGGGGCATTCGGAAACAATTTTTCAGATGAATGTCCCCATGGTTCAGGTTGCTCCCAGTACTTATAAAAAGGTCCGATGATAAAAGACTTAAATAATATGGGCAAAGTTTTTATAGGTCCCGGAGAATTTTATATAAGCAGTGAACCGGTAAAAATTATAACAGCGCTGGGTTCCTGCGTTGCTATAATAATGTTCAGCGAAAAAAAGAAAATCAGTGCAATTGCACATTGTGTACTGCCTGTATGCACCCTAAGTTTAAATAATAAAAAGGAACACTCGAATTATAAATATATCGATACCGCAATACAAAGCATGATTAATAAACTTCATGAGGCCGAAGTTAAAAAGGAAGAGATAAAAGTAAAGATATTCGGCGGTGCGGAGCAGTATGGTGAAAGAGGAGGAAATTTATCCGTAGGGAGATTGAATGTTGATAAGGCTTTTAATTTGTTAAAGACAGAAGGCTTACAGGTAGTTTCGTCGGATGTCGGCGGGAATGAAGGCAGGAAAATAATTTTATTTGCACACACCGGTGATGTATATATTTCACGTCTTGGGAAATTAGTAAATGATAAAAACCGATAAAATAAAAGTACTTATTGTAGATGATTCGGCTATTGTGCGGCAGACATTAACGGAATTATTGTCATCAGATCCGAAGATTGAAGTAACAGCAGCAGCTTCGGATCCGTATATAGCTGCCAAAAAGATTAGTGAAGAAATCCCCGATGTAATAACGCTTGATATAGAAATGCCGAAGATGGACGGCCTGACATTCCTTCAAAAAATAATGTCGCAGCATCCTATTCCGGTTGTTATTTGCTCAAGCCTAACGGATAGCGGTTCGGCATCTGCATTAAAAGCCTTGGAATACGGAGCAGTAGAAATTATAACAAAGCCTAAGATGGGCACTAAGCAATTTTTAGAGGAATCCAAAGTCCATATTTGCGATGCGGTAAAAGCCGCAGTATCGGTAAATTTAAAAAAGCTATCGGCTAAGCATATTGAAGTGCAGCCGAAACTGACAGCCGATGTTATAATTTCAAAATCTAAAAATAAATCAATGATAAAAACCACCGAGAGAGTGGTGGTGGTAGGTGCTTCAACCGGTGGAACCGAAGCGTTAAAAGTATTCCTTGAAGCTTTCCCGCTTGATTCACCCGGAATTGTAATCGTACAGCATATGCCTGAAAATTTTACTAAGGCTTTTGCAAAAAGATTAGACGGAATTTGCAGAATTTCGGTAAAAGAAGCCGAGGATGGAGATTCGGTTATAAGAGGAAGGGCATTGATTGCACCGGGAAACAGGCATATGCTTTTGAAAAGAAGCGGTGCGAGATATTATGTGGAAATTAAGGACGGGCCGCTTGTAAGCAGACACCGTCCGTCTGTAGATGTCTTGTTTAGATCGGCAGCAAGATATGCGGGTAAAAACTGTGTCGGTTTAATAATGACCGGTATGGGAGACGATGGTGCTAAAGGAATGCTGGAGATGAAAGAAGCGGGTGCTTATACTATTGCACAGGACGAAAAAACTTGCGTTGTATACGGTATGCCTCATGAAGCAGTTAAATTAAATGCGGTAGATTCGGTACTTCCGCTGCAGGTTATTTCAAGTAAAATATTAAATCTCTGTAATTAACAGAAGTTACGCGTGCGCCAAGCAAGCTTGTTGAATCTTATCGGTGTAAGTCCGATACGGGCAAAGGTCAGCCGCCAGCCCGTCACTAACTTTTACATAATAGGCGATAACAAATATTATGAAGCTAAAAGAAAGGGGTTATCAGACCGTAATGCAAATGAAGGTGTTGAGCCCCGAAAATGAGAATATCTTAAAGGACAACCTTATGCGTAAGAGGGAAGTCAGCATTAACATCGCCGAAGAAGAAGGCGAGGAGATGATAGCTTTAACGAGCAGAATAGATAAGGTTGTAACAAGCAATCCTATAAACTATGTGATAAATGCAGATATAAAAGGGTACTTTGATACCATTGACCACAAATGGATAGTAAAATTCTTAGAGCAATAATGGAGTTTTGTCCGAAGGACTCTTTCGGGGGTAATGGAATATTTGAATTTAGTCCATCATTATAATATCAGGTTTTGCGTAAGGTGAAAGTTAATTTAAAGTAAATTCATTATATTTCATATGTATTTATATAAAACTATATAACTATTTTAATTCAAAATGACTAATATTATTAACATATTAGAAGGATTTCCCGAAGAATTGAGAGGGAACCTGCTTAAATTCTACCAAGCTACCAGAGAAGAATTATTAAACGCAGCAACAAAGGAAGATATAGCAGAATTGAGGAGTTCGATTAAAGAACTCACTGAGGCACAAAAGCGCTCGGAAGGTAGACTCGATAAAGTTGAAAAAAGTATTCTGGAATTGGTTGAGGCACAAAAACGTACCGATAAGGAAATATCTTCTCTGACACATGAAATGAAAAACATGAAAAAAGAATTGGGTGGCTTGTCTCATTCTGTTGGATTTAATCTTGAGGATGAAGCTTACAAAAAGCTTCCTTCACTCCTTAAAAAGGATTTAAAAGTAACTGTTGTAGGGAAATTAAAAAGGGAATTTATTATAGATGATAAAGGCAGCGAAATAGAATTGAATATCATCGGAAATGCTAAAAGGAATAATAAGACTTTTACGATTCTTGGGGAAGCAAAAGCTAATTTGTCTGTAAAACATATTGACCGTTTTTTAAGACAAGTTAAGAACTTGCAATCCGTTATTAAAGGAGAACTTATATTAGTAATGGTTACCTATATGACTCATCCCAAAATTGTTAAATATGCAAAAGAACATAATGTGAGCATTTATTTTTCTTATGATTTTTAATAATTAACTGAACTTACGCAAAATTAACCTCACCCCCCCTAGTCCCCTCTCCTTACTAAGGAGAGGGAACTAGGAGGAGAGGTAGAATAATGTTAAATTATAACATTTCTCATCTTAATCGATTTATTTTATTATAACTACTTGTTTAATTTTCTATCATTTTAATTGAATGCACAACTTCAGTAATTAATGAAAGGATGATAATTTATGGTATGGAGAAAATATTTATCATTGAAGATGATGAACCTGATGCCATGAGTTTAACTGAATTATTAAAAGCGGGCGGCTAAAAAGTTTTCTCTGCTTTAAACAGCGAAGTTATTCTTCCTTAATTTTATTTAACGGGAAATTTTATTTTATACATTGTACCCTTATTTACTTCATAATCAATAGTTCCGCCGTACTGGTTAATCAAAGAATAAATGATCTGGAAACCTAATGTGCCTGCTTTTGCAAAGTCAATATTTTTTTCCAGTCCTTTACCGTTATCATTGAAGTTAAATAAAATATTCTTATCAATCAGCTTTACCTCAAAATGGATAATCCCATTATCCTCGTCTTCAAATGCATATTTAGCTGCATTGGTTATAAGTTCATTTAATATTATTCCTATAGATATTGCCAGACCGGAGTCGACCGTAAAGTTATGTATATCTTTTATGATTTTTATTTTTTTTGAGCCCGATAAAAGTGTTACTATTATACGGTCAACAATTTTATACAGATATGTCTGCATGTTTACTTCGTTTAAATTAGATGAACTGTAGAGATAATCATGAAGCAGGGAAATCGAAGCAATCCGGTTTAAACTATCTGTTAATACATTTTTAATTTTATTATCGGTAACATTTTCTGTTTGAAGATGAATAAAACTTGAAATGAGCTGAAGATTATTTTTAATCCTATGATTTGCTTCTTTTATAAGCATTTCTTTTTCCGAAATAAGTTTCTTCAGCTCTGCTTCCGTCTCTGCTAATTTTGTAATATCTTCAATTACATTAACCGCACAGACAACTTGTCCGTTATTAATTATCGGAATAGCCGAATTGATAATAGTTTTCCGGGAACCGTCAAAGCATTCAATTCTGATTATTTCTCCTAAGGTTATTTCCCTATTTTTCAACGCTTTGTAGCAAGCCCAGTCTTTGTTTATTATTTCGCTTTCAATATTAGCCAGCCATCCTTCGTATTTTTTATGGTCTTCAATCTTATTGTAATCCGAACCTGCCCATATTTCGTCAAACCTTTTATTTCTACTGATTAATGTCCGGTTGCTGTCTAAAATACAAACTCCTACAGGCAGAACACTGAAAATATTTTCAAGCAGATCTTTATTCCTTTGTAATTCTAATTCGAGTGTTTTTTTCTGTGTTATGTCTTCTATTGTAGTAAAGAAATATTTAATTTCATTCCTGTCGTTGAGTATGGCGGTTCTTGATATATTTGCCCATATAATTGATCCGTCCTTGTGCATGAGCCTTTTTTCAACGGTATAACTATTAATTTTTCCCGATATTATTTTCTCAAGGTCTTTAAGATCATTTTCAAGGTCCTCCGGGTAAGTAATATCAATAATGGACTTCCCTAATAAGTCATCCGGAGAATAGCCCAGTATACGGCAGAATTTTTTATTGAGCCTTAAGAAAAACGCATTTACGGAAAGATGAGCAAAACCTATTGATGCCTGCTCAAACGTACTTTCATAAAGTGATAAAGATTCTTTTAACTTTAGTTCTAACTTTTTCCTGCTGATTGCATATGCAATTGATTTGCTTAAGCTCCGGTTGCGGATATCATCTTTTGTTATGTAATCCTGTGCACCGTTTTTAATAGCGGAAATTCCCGTACGATCCGAATTGTCGATGGTTAGTACAATTACCGGAATAGAATTATCAAGCTGATTTATGGCTTTCAAACCACCAAGTCCGCTGCTGTCCGGCAGACCGAGATCAAGAATTATAACGTCAAACTTTTCATTTCTCAGCATCTTTAACCCGTCCGATAAATTGAATGAACTCTTAATCATGAATTCATAATCGCTTTCTTCCCCCAGGTAATTATTTATAAGAACCTGGTCGCCCGGATTATCTTCAATTAATAAAACGGATATTTGATCTTCTTTTGCTTTCAATTCCATTTTTTCCATTTTAATTCCTCGGAAGCTTAACAACTGTTAACCAGAAATTTTCTAAAGATTTCATTACTTTGATAAAGTTATCAAGGTCCACGGGTTTTGATATATAACAATTGGCATGATTCTGATAACTTTTTGAGATATCTTCTTCTGCTTTTGAAGATGTAAGTATTATAACGGGAATGTTTTTTAATTTATTATCTTCCTTAATTTCTTTAAGAACTTCACGCCCGTCTTTTTTAGGAAGGTTCAAATCAAGAAGAATAATATCAGGCAGATCTTCCGTCGTCGAATTTTTTATTTCCGTTAGGTATTTTATTGCTTCTTCGCCGTCTGTTATAGCTTTCAGTTCGGCAAGAAATTTATTCTCCCTTAATGACTCCCTGATTAATCTTATATCACCGGGATTGTCTTCTATAAGGAGAATATTTATCGGATCTATTTTTTCTTTTGTCATTAAAACTCCTTTATTGGGATAGTAAAGTGAAAAGTTGTTCCTTCATTAATTTTTGACTCGAGCCAGATTCTTCCGCCAAGCTTTTCAATAATCCTTTTAACAATAGCAAGCCCTATTCCGGTACCGGGATATTCACTTTTTCCGTGAAGTCTTTTAAATAATATGAAGATTTTGTCGAAGTATTGTTCTTCCATACCGATGCCGTTATCCTCTACGGAAAATATCCATTCCGAGTTATTTTTTTGTGCGGATATTTTTACCCAGGGATTTTCTTCTTTCCTGTACTTAATCGAATTAGATACGAGGTTAGTCAATAGCCTTGTAAACATTGATTCATCCGAATAGACTTCAGGCAGGTCTTTGTAAAAGATTTTTGTCCCGCTTTCATCCAAATATTCTTTAAAATCATCACAAATATTTTTAACAACAGCCTGTACCGAAAACTGTTTCCATCTGCCTTTAGAGGTTGATACTCTTGAATATTCCAGAAGTGTATCTATCAGTTCCTTCATTCTTTCAGCCCCGTCAACAGCATATTTGATAAACTCCTGTGCATCCGCATCCAGTTTATCGGCATACCTTTTTTGCAGAAGCTGGGTAAAACTGATAACCATTCTTATCGGTTCCTGCAGGTCGTGTGAGGCTACGTATGCAAACTGTTCCAGTTCTTCGTTTGACTTCTCAAGCTGCATTATGGTTCTAGCCTGTGCCTGGATAAAAGTAACATCAATCCAGTTTATGATAATAAAATCTCCGAATTTAGCCGCATTAATTTTTAAGTTTTCTACGGGTGAACCGGGAGTTTCTTTATTTAATGTTATTGTTTGCGGAGTTCCCGTTTTATATACCGTGCTCAAATCATTAAAGACATTTCCATTTAAATTTACGGAAAATAAGTCGGTTAGTTTTTTACCGCAGATCTTATCGGAATCAATTCCAAATGAAGCCGAGGCATAATCATTGACGAAGATAAAATTAAAACCGGTAATTTCTCTCTTTTCATTAAAGCCGGGCTCTACAATAGCCGCAGGTACCTGCAGAGAACTTAACATTGGAAATATATTTTTAACATCTTCATCTTGAAATATATGCACATGGGAAGTGTTCATAGCATTAATATCCCTCACTATTTAATAGAATTTAATAATTTTCAAAGTAAATGTCTATCGTAAATATTATGAATATAAAATTACGGAAGGTTAAGTAATTTTATATTAGTGCCTTAGCGTCTTTGTGGTAAAACTCAGTTTCCGCAATCCGGTCCGGCAGGGCACGATTACACTTGGTCCAACGTTCGGTATCAAACTTCCGTAGGCATGGCTTCATTTACACCGAAATATAATCGTTCACATCAAATAGAAATCGTTTATCACATTTTGCTAACAGTATAAGTACATCATCCGATAATATTCATTAATAAGAAATGTTATTATAAAATAACGTGAAGATGATTTAAAAAACAGTACAATATAATTATGCATTGGCTAATTGATAAACTTGAAATTATTGTCTCATTTAATCAAATGGAAAGAAGTTGTGGAGGAATTTTATAGAAAACATAATGAATTAATTTTGTCGGATATAAATCTTCCCGGAATAGACGAACTCGAAGCTGCAAAGATTATAAGCAGAAGAAAAGACAGCAAACAAATAATTGTCGGATACAGTACTTCCCCAAACGAATAATATCTTATTGACTGATGTCTGCTGTCGCGAATGGATTCTTATTTATCAGAGCCTCTCACTCCTAAAAAACTTAATTAAATATTAAACTTTTTTAGGAAAACTCAGAAGGAAATGCTTTTAATGAAGATCCGATAGATACAGCGGATATCATGGCCGGAATAGTCTGAAGAAAAGAACTCTTCCAAAAATGAAAGATTACTTCCTTTCAAATTATTCCGGGCAGCTAGAACAAATAAAATAATCTATACTGGTGAAAAATAACGGTTGACAAAAAATTTGTTCCATCAAATGAGCGGCGAACTTTTAAATGTTGATCAAAGTAAGGCGGTAGATAAATTAAAGCAGCTATTCAGGGCTTCCGGAGTACAGAATGATATACCGGAGCTGTTTGAAGAAACAAGAGACGAAACAGAAAAAATCTCCGGTATTTAAGGAAAAAATTGAAATAAGATTATTGAGTCGGGATTATGGAGAAAATATTAATTATTGAAGATGATAAAAACTTAAGGATGGGAATTTCCGAACTCTTGAGCAGCGAGGGATACGATACTATTGAAAGCTGCAACGGAACGGATGCGTTAAAAAAAACGGAGGAGACTATCCCCGATCTGGTTCTTTCCGATATTATGATGCCCGGTATGGACGGCCTTTCGGTACTTTCCCGGTTTCAATCAAATCCCGTTACTTCTGCTATTCCTTTTATATTTATCACCGCAAAAGTAGAACCGAATGATATTAGGAAAGGAATGAATTGCGGAGCCGATGATTACATTACAAAGCCTTTCAGCCATATGGAGCTAATGGAGTCTGTAAGAACAAGGCTTAACAAGAAAAAAAAATATGAAGAACGAATAAATGAACTTGCAAATAATATTTCCCGTTCATTGCCTCACGAACTTCGCACGCCGCTTGTTTCGATACTGGGATTCAGCAGCTTGTTAATTGATGATTTTAATTCGATAGAGAAAGATGAAATTTTTAAATTACTTAATGAAATAAAATCATCCGGCCTTAGACTGCACAACACAATAGAAAAATTTTTGCTCTTTGCGGAAATGTCATATTTCTCCCAAAGCAAAGAAAATTCTTCTAAGTCTTTGAATTATGTTACTTATATAACCGAAACGCTGTTTAACAATATAATTGAAGAAAAACAGGAAAAATATAAAAGGCGTGATGATTTTTATTTGGAGATAACCGAATGCGGGGTAAAAATTTATAAAGAGCATTTTAAATTTTTAATTTCAGAACTTATAGAAAATTCATTAAAATTTTCCAAACCCGGAAGTATTGTAACAATTAAAACCAACCTGGAAAACAGCAGATACAATGTACAAATAGTAGATTACGGCACGGGAATGACTGCCGAACAGATCCGAAACATTGCTCCCTTTATGCAGCACAATAAAAATTTATATCAACAGGATGGTAACGGGCTCGGTTTAATAATAGTAAAAAAACTGCTGGAGATTTATCAAGGTAATTTTAGTATAGAGAGTAAACCCGGTTTATTTACGGCAGTTTCAATAAATCTGCCGGTATCATTAGAAAAAGTAAATTAAAAAACGGTGAAACAAATGACAGAAGGAAAACAAAAAAAAGAATCATCGGAATTACTGCAGCTTGTGAGCTTTATGCTGGGTAATGAAGAATTCGGAGTTGACATTTTATGCGTACAGGAAATAAACCGGATGCTTCAAATTACCAAAGTCCCGAACTCACCTGAATTTGTAAACGGTGTAATAAATCTGCGCGGCAAAGTAATCCCGGTAATAGATTTAAGACAAAGACTTGGAATGCCGAGAAGAGAGCATGATAAAAATACCCGAATAGTAGTGGTGGAAGTTAACAATAAAACCATTGGTTTTATAGTGGATGCGGTTAGAGAAGTATTGCGCATACCTGCGGATATAACAGAGGCGCCGCCGGAAATAACTGCCGGAGTAAATTCGGAATATATAAAGTCTGTCGGTAAGCTTGAAGAAAGACTTTTAATTCTGATAGACCTTGAAAAAATTCTTTCGGAAAAAGAGGAAAGTGAATTATTGGAATTAGCATAAAAAAATAAAGGAGCAATATAATATGAAATGGTTCTATAATTTAAAAATCGCGACTAAATTAATAATAACTTTTTTATTCTTATCTGTTATAATCATCTTTATAGGATCCGAAGGAATATTCAAGTTGAATTCAATAAATAATTTAACTCATTCGCTTTATCATAATGAAATAATAGGGGTATCTCTAATTAAAGGTGCACATATAGATTTGGTAAATTATGATAGGGCCATGGATAATTATTTGCTTTCCTCTTCAAATAAAGGAGAGCAAAAATACAGCGAACGAATGGAATATTATAAAAAATCTTTTTCGGGAAAGATAGATTCTTCTAAATTGCTTTTTGCGGGTGAGGAAGGTGCGCAATTAATTGATAGACTGAATCTAGCCTGGAATGATTACTATTCGGTTTCACAGAAAGCGATGTCTCAGAAATTAGCAGAGAATTATTCGGGTAAAAATGAATCCACGCCTTATTTAAGTAGTAAAATCAATGACAAATTCAATTCGGTTGAAACAATACTATCCAAATTAGCAAGTATCAAAGAGCAAAATGGAAAACAAGCTGATAATGAGAGTGAAATGATTTATACAAATTCACGATTGTTTATGATCATATTAATTATTCTTGCAATTGGTTTCTGCCTTGGATTAGGGTTTTATATTACTAACATGATAAAGCGTCCTATAAAAAAAGTCCTGCATATGGCTCAAGAGATGCAAAAAGGGCACGTAAAAGCCAGGGTAGGTTTAAATAACAATGATGAATTAGGTGTAATGGGTAAAACACTCGATCAGTTTGTTTCTCAAGTTGATAGCAGTATAATTGGTGCATTGAATAGAATAGCAGACGGCGATGTAAGCTTTACGGCTCCAATGTATGATGATAACGATGAAATTGCACCTGTACTGAATAAAGTTACTCAAACTGTACGTGACTTAATTTCGGAAGTGAAAGGTTTAACTGCATCAGCAGTTGAAGGTGATCTTGAGAAAAGAGGTAATGCTGAAAAGTTTAACGGAGGATTTTATGAAATAATAGCCGGATTTAATTCAACACTTGATACAATCGTAAAAAACGTACGCGATTATGAAAATGTAATGGAAAAAATAGGGAAGGGCGATTTTACGGCAAAAATGGTTGGTGATTATAAAGGCAATTATAAGATGTTGCAAACCAGTGCTAACGATGTTGCCGATTCATTAAACCAATTGATCTTAAACGTAAATGAAGCTATTCGAGCAACTGCAAGTTCGGCTACTGAAATCTCCAGTTCAGCAGAGGAAATGGCAGCGGGTGCCGAGGAGCAGAGCCAGCAGGCAGCCGAAGTAGCAAGTGCAGTAGAGGAAATGACGAAAACAATTTCCGAGACCACAAGAAATGCCGGCATAGCATCGGAGTCTTCTAAAAAATACGGCGATATTGCTAAAGACGGCGGTAATGTAGTTAATGAAACCATTGAAGGTATGATTCGTATTTCGGAAGTTGTAAAGATTTCTGCCGGCACAGTTCAGCAGCTTGGTAAAAGCAGTGAACAAATCGGCGAAATTGTACAGGTTATTGATGATATTGCCGATCAAACAAATTTACTGGCACTAAATGCAGCAATAGAAGCGGCAAGAGCAGGCGAACAGGGGCGAGGCTTTGCAGTTGTTGCCGATGAAGTTAGGAAATTAGCGGAAAGAACAACAAAAGCAACCAAGGAAATAGCTTCTATGATTAAGCAAATTCAAAAAGATACGGAAGGCGCAGTTGTTTCGATGGAAGAAGGTACAAAGGAAGTGGAAAAGGGGAAGCAACTGGCAGATAAAGCCGGTAATTCGTTAAAACAAATAATTGACGGAGCCGAAAAAGTTGTGGATATAGTTACGCAAGTTGCGGCAGCTAGTGAAGAAGAATCTTCCGCCTCCGAGCAGATAAGCAAGAACATAGAGGCAATCAGCAGTGTAACTCAGCAAAGCGCTTCGGGAGTTCAACAAATAGCTAAAGCAGCGGAAGATTTAAACCGGCTAACTATGAATCTCGAATCTCTTGTTTCAAAATTTAAAATAAAAAATTCCCGAAATTTTGAATATGTTAATTCCGGAGAAGCTGGTTTTGAAGATGAAAGGCATTCAGCTAATGAAAAGGGCAGCTCATATATCCGGCATAACGGGCATTTGATTAGCAGTGAAATTTGAAAATATGTTTAATGTTTTTTTATGATCCGTTTGAATAACTCACTTTACATAAAATCTTGAAGGATAATATGTAAGGTGAGTTAATAATATAAAATTTATTAATCATCTCGAGACTAAAATTATTTCCCGGTTGTTCGATAATGGAATAGAAATATTATCGGAGATATTTTAAGTTTTATTCAGGGGGCTTATACAGCCATTCTTAGGAATTGGATTTGTTTATTGTTCTTCAAGTTTTACGGAATTAACAAATTAAATTGAATAATTATATTGAAAATAAAAATAAGTTGCATCCTATTGAAAGGGAATTATTACCAAACGATATTCTATTCGATGAGGCAAAAGATCGAGAAAAAGATTTCTTATCCAATCCTAAGCTAACTTCCGATCTGCTAAACAATCTTCCTCTGGCAGTATTTATTAAAGAAGCTGATGAAGGAAGGTTTATTTATATGAATCCGCAGTGCGAAAAAATGTTCGGAGCAGAAGCCGGAGAAATTTTAGGAAAAACAGATTATGACCTTTTACCCTTTGATCAGGCGGAATTTATTTTCAATAACGATAAGGAAGTTTTTTCCAAAGGCACTTGTGTTGAAAATTTTAATGAAAAGATAGATAACCCCAGGCTCGGGATAAGGTATTTGAGATCTAAAAAAATACCGTTTTATGATAATGAAGGTAAACCTCTTTATTTGCTGTCAATTGCCGAAGATATTACCGGGAGTAAGAAGAATGAGGAGAAACTTAGGCTGCAGGCATTGGCAATTGAAAACTTGGACCACAGTATAATAATAACGGATCCGTCACTACACGATAATCCGATTGTTTTTTGTAATCCGGCGTTTGAAAAATTAACCGGATATAAATCGAAAGAAGTCATCGGTAAAAATCCAAGAATTCTGCAAGGACAGTCGACTGATAGAAACACAATATCAAAGATGCGCAATGCAATAAGTTCGGAAAAGGAATGCAGGGCAACAATCCTAAATTATAAAAAAGACGGAGAGCCATTTTGGAGCGATGTTAAAATTATTCCTATTAAAAATAAAGAAAATAAACTCGTAAATTTTTTAGGAATAAAAAAAGATATTACGGAGAGATTAAAGACAGAAAGAGCACTAAAAGAAAGCGAGGCAAAATTCCGCAGCATTGTTGAACAATCCAGTAACGGCATAATTTTATGCGACAAGGAAGGTAAGATAATTGAATGGAACAATGCAATGGAAAATATTACAGGCTTTGTTAAAAAGGAAACTCTGGGAAAATATATTTGGGATGTTCAATTTAAGCTGCTGCCTTCCGATAAAAGATCTAACGAACAATACAATATATCCCGCAGGGTAATCAAATTTATATTTGAAAAAAAAGATAAATCGGATATAAATAATGCTGTTGAAGAGGAGATAATAAGAAAAGACGGTACTTCCGTATTAATTCAAAGCGTTATATTCCCGATTAGCAGCGAACTTGGAAGTATGATTGGAATAGTTATTCGGGATATAACCAAAAAGAAAAAGGACGAAGAAGCACTTAAAGAAAGCGAGCATAAATACAGGCAGGTTGTAGATAATATAAAAGAAATAATTTTTCAGACTGATGCCGAAGGGAAATGGACTTTCCTTAACAGAGCCTGGGAGGAAACAACGGGATTTTCGCTGGAAGAAAGCATCGGTACTTTATTTATTAATTATGTGCATCCGGAAGATAGAGCAAAAAACCAGGTTGAGTTTGATAAGCTTGTTGAAAGAAAAAAAGACTACTGCAGGCATGTTGTAAGATATTTAACTAAAGACGGAGGCTGCAGGTGGATTGAAGTATTTGCCCGGCTGACGCTGAACGAGAGAAATGAAATAATAGGCACATCAGGCTCATTATATGACATTACGGAAAAAACCAAAGCCGAAGAAGAAATAAAAGCTTCCTTCGAAAAAGAAAAGTCACTTAACCAGCTTAAATCCAGAATGATTTCCACCGTATCGCATGAATTCAGAACACCATTGACTTCAATTTTGGCTTCAACCGAACTTCTCTTGCGGTATAATGAAAAATGGAGTGAAGATAAAAAAATTAGTATACTTTTAAGAATTGAAAATTCGGCTGAGTTCTTGAATGAAATGGTTGGAGATGTCCTAAGTCTAAATAGAGTTGAGTCCGGCCGGGAAAAGTTTAATCCTCGTAAAATGGAATTAATTTCGTTCTTAAAGGATTTGATGGAAGTAGTCTTTCCATTGTCTAATTCTAACCACCGGCTCGTATTTAATCCATGTAAAGAAGAACTTGAAGGGTATTTTGATGAAAGGATTTTAAAATCGGTACTCGTAAACATTTTAAGTAATGCAATTAAATATTCACCTAATGGCGGAAAGATTGAATTAGAAGTTTTGATTGATGGAAATAATATAATATTTAATATAAGCGACGAAGGCATGGGAATTCCTTCGGAGGATCAGCATAATCTTTTCAAGCCTTTTTTTAGAGGAAGCAATATAAGCAATATTACTGGCACCGGTTTGGGGTTGTCTATAGTAAAAAAGAATATTGAACTGATGAACGGTACAATTACCTTTGAAAGCAAACCCGGAAAAGGCACTAAGTTTATTATAAGAATTCCGTTTGAAAATTAAAACCTGTTTCTCTTTATGAAAAAAATATTAACAATAGAAGATGATGAACAAATAAGAAAAACCATTATAGATCTTTTGGAAGCCGAAGGATTTGATTCGTATTCCGAAGATAACGGGATCGACGGAATAAATACGGCAAAAAGAATTTTGCCCGATTTAATTATTTGTGATATTGTAATGCCCGGCAAAACCGGCTATGAAGTATTGGAAGAGCTTGAAAAAGAACCCCGGACAGCGGCTATTCCTTTTATTTTTCTTTCTGCCCGTGCCGAAAGAAACGATGTAAGACAGGGAATGGAACTAGGTGCGGACGATTATTTAATTAAGCCTTTTAGGGTAAATGAACTGCTAAAAGCAATTGACGTGAGATTAAAAAAAAATGAATTTTTAAGAGGTTCTGAAGAACCGGATCCGAAAAATAATGTTGAACAAAATGATAAGTCCGAACTAAACGAAAATGAATATGTATATTTAACTGTTAACAACAAGCCTAGGTTTTTGAAAATAAAAAATATTAAATGCATAACCGCAGATTCGGAGTACTCAAAGATTTTTACAATTGACGAAGAAAAGCTTCTTGTTCGCAAGCTTTTAAAAAACTGGGAAAATATATTACCGAAAAATTCTTTCCTTAGGATACATAGATCTACAATAATAAATTTAAACTTTGTTTCAAAGATAGATAAATGGTTTAATAATTCGCTGGTTGTTCACCTGCAAGATATGGAACAGGAATTTATTATCAGCAGGCGATATGCCGCAAGCATTAAACACAAACTTCACTACGATTAAGGAAGCGAAATTTAATTCCGCTCTTTTCACAATAAAGCCATTCTATAATTATCCTTATCAACTTTTAACCGTTTATTTTTAAAACATACCGCACACTGCTTACTTGTGCCGTTTACAGTTTTTAATAGTAAAGTGCGTAATAACCATACCTAATTTTGCATCAAAAAAAAGGTAAGGGTATGAGTAAAATTTTGGTGATTGAAGATGATTTTTATGTAAGAGTGGGTATTGTGGATTTACTTACCGTAGAAGGATATGAAGTGTTTGATGCGGAAAACGGTCGCAAAGGAATTGAATATGCAAAAAAATATTTACCTGACCTGATAATATCAGACATTTTAATGCCGGAAGTTGACGGATATAGTGTCTTCCTCGAAATGCAAAAAGAAATTGCAACCTCTTCTATACCGTTTATTTTTTTAACTGCAAAAGCTAAGAATAGCGATATACGCTTTGGTATGGACCTTGGTGCCGATGATTATTTAACCAAACCTTACAAAGTTAGAGACCTGATTTCCGCGGTAGAATCCAAACTAATCCGTAAAAGATACATAGATAAAAAGCTGGATAAACTAAACGAAGGGATTGTAAAGAATCTTCCGCACAAACTTAGGACTCCTTTGGTAGCAGTGATTAATTTTTCGCAGTTAATAATGGATAATTATTCCGACATTAACCGTAATGAAATACTGGAAATGATTAATGATATTAATAAAGCCGGATACAGCCTGCATAAAATATTAGAAAAGTTTCTGTTGTTCAGTGAAATAGAAATTATAAATTCGGATAAATCGCAATTGAAAGCATTAAATAACTTGAAACCGATTTATATTAAGGATTTAATTTCAACTGCCGCCGGCAAAGTAATAAACGAATACGGCAGGGGAAAAGATTTAAAAATGAATTTAGAAGATGCGGAATTATTCATTTATAAAGAGCATTTGATATTCGTTGTGGAAGAACTTATTGAGAATGCATGTAAGTTCTCAAGCAAAGGTTTTGAGATATTTGTGAATTCACATATTGAAGATGACAAATTTATTCTTGAAATAACCGATCACGGGATCGGTATTGGTAGTGAGAATATTAAAGAAATAGGGATACTGAAACAATTTAATAGAGATAACTTATTTCAGCCGGGACTTGGACTAGGATTAATTGTCGTACAAAAAATTGTCGGTCTTTATAAAGGCGAATTTAATATAACCAGTGAAGAAAATAATTTCACTACCGTTGGAATTTCATTCAAATTAAAATAAAAAGATAAAGGAAAAATATATTATGAAATCGTTTAATAACTTAAAATTGAGAACCAAATTGTTTACCGGTTTCGGTATCGTTTTAATTGTTACCTTAATTATAGGAATTTTGGGAATATTAAATCTAAAAACTTTAAGAAGCAAAGAAAGTCTTTTGTATAATACTAACTTAATTCCCGTTGCGGAACTCGGTAAAGTAACGGATTATTTTCAGAGAATTAGAGTAAACTCAAGAGATATAATTCTTGCGGGGAATGAAAATGAAATAACATCTTCCGTTAATAAGATAAGGGAATATAATTCCCTGATTAATAAAAATCTGGACAAATATAAATCTATAATAGATTCCCGGAAGGAAACAGTCGCATTCAATATTTTTATCTCCAGTTACATGAAATTTTATGGGAGCACAAATAAATTTATTACGGTTGCAGAAAGCGGACAAAAAAATCAGGCAATTAATCTAATAAAGGGGGACTTATATAAATTTTCTAATGACGCACAAAATAAACTGACCACATTAGTGCAGGTGATTAATAATGAAGCTTTAAAAACAAAAAATTCGGATGAAGCCAATGCCGGTGCAGTATTATTTGTTTTAATGGGATTTATAATCGCCGGTATCTTAATCTCGATCACCTTGGCAATCTATATTTCACGTACAATTTCAAACGGCGTATATCAAATTTCGGATAGAATAAGCAGCTTAAAAAACATATGCATATTAAACTTGCAAAAAGGTGCGGAACAATTGGCAAGGGGCGATTTGAATGTAAAGATTGTTACGGGTACAAAACAATTAAATATAGACTCACATGATGAAATAGGACTGCTTGCAAGTAATGTAAATGAAATTATTAGAATGGTTCAGAGTACCGTCAATTCGGTTGAGAATGCGGTATCTAAAGTCGGGGAAGTAATTAAAGAGACTAAAAAAATTGTTACATCCAGTATCGAAGGGAATTTAAATAACAGAAGCAGCATCAATCTATTTGAAGGAGCTTTCAAAGAAGTAATATCGGGATTAAACGAAACATTAGATGCAATTGTTAGCCCGCTGTCGGAAGCAAGTATTGTGCTTGAAAAATTAGCCGGTGGAGATTTAACTGCACAAATGGAAGGCAACTATAAAGGAGATTATAAGATATTAAAAGACAGCATAAATAAAACTTCACAGTCATTAAACATAGCCTTATCGGATGTAACAAAAAGCATTGAAGCAACAGCCAGCGCTGCGGCACAAATCTCATCGAGTGCCGAAGAAATAGCATCTGGTTCGCAAGAACAATCTTCTCAAACAAGTGAAATAGCTGCTGCCGTCGAACAGATGACTAAAACAATTATTTCAACATCTAAAAATGCACAGACCGCTTCCGATGCAGCCAGAAATGCCGGCCTTATAGCTAAAGAAGGCGGTTCTTCTGTTTTTGATACGGTAGAAGGAATGAACAAGATAAACGAAATTGTAAGCAGTGCTGCAAATACGGTGACCAAACTTGGACATAGCAGTTCGCAAATAGGGGAAATAATACAGGTAATCGATGATATTGCCGATCAGACTAATCTGCTTGCACTTAATGCCGCTATTGAGGCAGCAAGAGCAGGCGACCAGGGAAGGGGTTTTGCAGTGGTTGCCGACGAAGTAAGAAAACTTGCCGAACGTACGACTAAAGCAACGAAAGAAATCGAACAAATGATAAAGAAGATTCAGCAGGATACAAAAGAAGCTGTTAATTCTATTGCACAGGGAAGTGAAGAAGTTAAAAAAGGTAAATTGCTTGCGGACAAAGCCGGGAAATCACTGAATGAGATTATTTCAGGATCGGAAAAGGTAGTTGATATAATTATGCAGGTTGCTTCTGCTAGTGAGGAACAATCCGGTGCAGCCGAACAAATAAGCAGGAACATAGAAGGTATATCTGCCGTAACCGAAGAATCGACTTCGGGAGTACAGCAAATTGCTAGGGCAACGGAAGACCTTAACAGGCTGACATTAAATTTGCAGGAAAGAATATCCGCTTTCAAAATTGATTTGAACATAGGCGAAATGGACAATTATATTCAGCCTAAAAATAATCATGGTAAGATGAGAACCAATAATTCACTTGTATATGCCTGATTTCCAAGAGAGGGAAAGATTAAATTTATCTTTCCCTCTAAGAAATATTAAAAGTTTAAAACATTAATAATAAAAGAATCTATTAGCTATGAATAAAATAAGTAAAAATAAAAAATCGGATTTACTCCAACTGGTTGGCTTCAAAATAGGACGGGAAGAGTTTGGCATTAACATCCTTAACGTTCAGGAAATAATTAAACTAAAAACCATAACAAAGATTCCGAATTCTTACAAATGTATGGAAGGTGTAATCAACTTACGCGGACGTGTAATTCCGGTTATTAATCTTAGAACTTCGTTGGGCCTGGAAAGGATTGATGAAACAAAACTAACCCGGGTAATTGTTACGGAATTAAATGGGAAAATGGTCGGCTTTGTTGTGGATGAAGTAAACGAGGTTATGAGAATTTCCGGGGAAATTACGGAAAGCCCTGCGGAAATTATTAAAGGAATTAATTCTAACTATATTACTGCAATAGCAAAGCTTGAAGACAGATTAATTACGGTAATCGATCTTAAGGAAATTATGTCCTCAAATGCAAATCAAATACAAGGTAATGCATAAGCTAAGTTAATAATCATGTCGGGAAAAAAATTAAGTTGCGCCCTGTTAAAAGTGTTTTTATCCTTCATAGAGATTTCTTTTCTTTATCCGATAATTAATATAGGGTACAAAAATATATTTTCCGTTTCTATTTAATTATGGAAAAGGTAATGTCTGATTTAAAAGAGCAAAAGGAAGATTCATCCGGTTTACTTCAACTGGTAAGCTTTATGATAGGCAGCGAGGAATTTGGGATAGATATTTTATACGTCCAGGAAATAAATAGGATGCTGCAAATAACAAAGGTACCAAATGCACCCTATTTTGTAGACGGAGTTATAAACTTGCGGGGCAGAGTAATACCCGTTATCGATTTAAGAACAAAACTCGGCATTGAAAGAAGAGAGCATGATAAGAATACACGCATAGTTGTTGTAGAAGTTGACTGTAAAACTGCGGGTTTTATTGTTGATGCTGTAAAGGAAGTGCTTAGAATACCTTCAGGTATAACGGAACCGCCTCCGGAAATTGTAACGGGTATGAATTCCGAATTTATTGTGGCAGTTGCAAAACTGGAAGACCGGCTAATTACGTTAATAGATCTTGAAAAGGTTTTATCCAAAAGCGAAAAGGAAAAATTGAAACAAGTAGCTTAAATTGATATGTAAAATTTTGCACTATCGATATCAATACTTTACATACACAGGCCTCTCCTATCAAATTAAATATTTATTAGGATTGAATTAGTTCTCTCTTAATAGTTTCTATTAAATTATAATAATTCTATAAAGAATCATTCCTTGCGGCTAGGTTATTATTGCCTATAAAACCGGAGTATAATCAAAATAAATAATTACCGGTGCCGATGGTGTAATAGAGCTTATCGCACATATAGCGTTTGCAAGTTAACGATTATTTATTGCCGTGTGTAGAAATGAATGAAGATTAATAACCACCTAATAATTTTGAATCTTCCCGACATATTTAAATTATATGATTCCGAATGTCTCCGTAACAAAATGATTGATCTGAATTAAGGCATTTCAGTCTGGTGCAGCCTTAAAATTTAACGCTCCTTTAAATAAAGAATTAGATGGAGCAATACCCGTTTATTTTCATATTGTATCATATACTGCATTCAGGTATCGCTTATTGCATTCTATAGCATGGGATAAAGCATCATTGCATAATTTTGTTATAAAAAAGATAAAAATGAGCAAGATTTTAGTAATAGAAAACTCCCGGTCCGTTAGAATGGATGTTGTTAACCTGCTGAAGAAAAAGGGCTATGAAGTAATTGAAGCAGAAAACGGACGCCTAGGAATTGATTCCGCAAAAAAATATCTACCCGATTTAATTATTTCGGATGTTTCATTGCCTGAAATAGACGGATACGAAGTGATCCGGGAACTTAAAAAAGAGATTGCTACTTCTTCCATCCCGTTTATTCTTTTAACCGTCAAAGAGGGCCAAAGCAAAGTAAGCTATAAAATCAATCCGGATTCTGATGATAATTTAAACAAACCATATAAAACTACAGATTTAATTTCCGTCATAGAATATAGGCTGAAGCCTAAAAATTATATTGATAAAAAAGTTGAAAACCTTAATAAGAGTATAGCTAAAAGCCTGCCGCACGAGTTAAGATCTCCCCTTATTGCCGTTAATAATTTATCTAAGACGATAATAGAGAAATATTCCGGAAGTAACCGTGACGAAATTCTTGATTTGGTAGGTAAAATAAACGAAGCAGGGTACAATTTATATAAAGTCTTTCAAAAATTCTTGTTGTTCAGCGAGATTGAAATTATTAACACAGATAAAGAACAGCTTAAAGCCTTGCACAATCTTCCGCCTATTCATGCCGAAAAATTAATTCGTTCTACTGCATTTGAAGTACTAACCGAATACGGCAGGGATGGTGATTTGAATATAAATTTGCAGGAAGCACATTTGTTTATGGAAAACGAGCATATGAAGTTTATTATAGAAGAACTTTTAGACAACGCTTGCAAGTATTCGGAAAAAGGTACGCAAATAATTTTGAATTCACGTATTGAAAAAGATAATTATGTTATTGAAATAATCGATTACGGAAGAGGTTTGGGATATGATGATATTAAGGAAATCGGATTGCCTAAACAATTCGGCGTGGATATACTTTCCCGGAATGGTTTTGGATTAGGATTAACAGTAGTTAGGAAATTAGTAAGCCTGTACAACGGAGAATTTGAATTAACAGGTGAAAAAAATAATTATATAAAAATAAAAATATCATTTAACATAAAAATGAAAATAAGTTAAAAATATTATGTCTTTACGGAATTATGAATAATTAGAATCCTTGCATACAGGCAGGATTTCAATATAACTCATTATTTTTGAATTTGTAAATTTTACATTTTATCGTCATGTAATTTAAAGTGCAGGTTTTAATTTTATATCCCCAATATAATAATCTTACATATCCTAACTTTTTGAAAAATCTAACCCTTCGAAACATCTTCATTCGGCATACAATTTATAAAAAAGAGAGCTAATAAAAATACCATAGTAATCATATGCGGGTGATAAATATTTTTCAATAACTACGGTTATTTAATAAAAAAATATTGCCATTAATTTTATAACAATATTAACTGAATTTAAAAGTCAACAATATTTAACCCGGATTGTTCATATAGAGATTTGTTAATACTATTAATAAAATTTGTTTATAACAGGTATAAGAAGCTTAAATAATCAAATTATTAAAAAATTTTTCGATAATGCAATGTACCCGGAATATTTCCCGGCATTGATATAAATTTACTAACGAATATTAATTGATGAATATTTTCGTCCTGTTTGACTTTGTTGGAATCGTTATTGTCCTGTACGTTGGAAATTATGTTTATTCCATTGAACCGGGCAACAAGCTTAATAAAATAATCTTCGTTATAACCGGTATTGCCGGTTTTACGGCTCTCACAGAAATTTTAAGGTTAACATCTCCAAATTCTCAATCAGCATTATTCTGGTTTAAATTTTCTTTTTTATGGCCTTTTGTTCCGGTATTATTATTAAAATTTATTCTTACACTTACAAAGCATAAATTAAATTCGATAAAAAGTCTTAATTATTTCTTATTTATTCCGCCGGTTTTATTTAATATCATTCGCGTTTTTAGCAATAAATTTTTTATAGGTACACATCATTATTGGTACGGATGGGATGTAATAGGCACAAATAATATTTATACTGATATTTTTATCGGATTTTTTACTTTAATTGTGGGTATTTCGTTTTATATAACCATTGCCTTTTTATTAAAGCAAAAAGATAAGAAGAAAAAAACTCAGGCTTCTTTTATTCTTATCGGCTTAACTATACCGTTACTAACGGGATATGCAAAAGCAGGACTTTCCCATATTCTAAATTTCCATCTTCCCCCGATCACGTCGATATCAATAATAATAGGTTCAATATTTTTTGCTGTAAGTATTATCAAATACAAATATTTTTTCCCCGATCCGAATGAAACGATAAAAAAACTATTTGAAACAGTCTCCGATTATTTGATAATTTTTAATAAAAAGGGAGAAATTATTCTTGTCAACAATGCTTTCCGGCAAATTTCAAAATATAATGATGATGATCTTGCCGGGAAGAGAATTGAACTGTTTTTCAGTAGGAATGGATCCGTAGATTTTGAAAAAATAAATGATATAATCGGCAAAGAAGTTGAATTAAAAATATTAACAAAATATGAAGACAGGGTAACAATATCTGCAGTATTTTCTTCAATTCGCGGTGCTAAAGGTAGTGAAAATCTTTACCTGATTTTAGGAAGAGACCTTGAAGAAAGGAAAAGATTCGAAGAAAAATTAATTAAACTTCATGAAGAATTAGAAGAAAAAATAAGAAATAGAACGGAAGAACTTGCCCGTACGAATGAAGAACTTCTATCGGAAATAAATGATCGTAAAAAAATTGAAACTGCACTTAGAAAGTCCGAAGAACGTTACAGAAATTTATTTGAGAATTCTCCGATAGGAATTTACAGAACCACGCCGGAAGGTAAAATTTTAATGTCGAATCCTGCAATTATTAAAATGCTCGGCTACGGCAGCTTTAATGAATTGGCGGAGAGAAATCTTGAAATTGAATCTAAAAAAGAGCACGAATATACAAGAGAAGAATTTAAGAATAGAATAAAGGAAAAAGGCGAAATTGTAGGATTTGAATCGAAGTGGTTAAGGAGGGACAATAAAGAAATTATTGTCAGAGAAAATGCAAGAGGTGTTTACGACAAAACCGGAAAGATAATTTACTACGAAGGTACCGTAGAAGATATCACGGAAAGAATTCAGGCAGAAGAAGCATTAAAAGAATCCGAGGAGAAGTTTAGAAGTCTTATTGAGAACATAAACGAATTATATTATATAACCGATGACCGTGGACGAATAATTTATGTAAGTCCTAACTTGGTAAAATTTACGGGCTATACTGTCGAACAGTGGATAAATAAAATAGCATTTCAATTTGTGCATGGTGAAGATTTTATACGTGTAAGGAACTTCTATATAGAAAATAAAAACAAAGATACATTGGACGGTGCAATCGAGTTTCGTTCGGTAAAAAAGGATGGTACGGTTTTTTGGGTAGAACAAATCACCCGGTTTGTAAGAAATGAGAAAGGTGATTTGCTGGAATTTCACAACGTAGTTAGAGATATATCAGAACGGAAAAAGGCAGAAAAGGAGCTTGAAGAATACAGAAATCACCTTGAAGAGCTTGTTGAAGTAAGGACTAATAAAATTGATAAAATAAATAATCTGTTAAAAGTTGAAATTGCAAAGCTGAAAATTGCCGAGGAAAATATTGAGGATCAATTAGTGTTCCTGCAAATTTTAATAGATACAATTCCTAATCCGGTTTTTATACGTGATGTTAATAAAATATATACCGGATGTAACAAAGCTTTTGAAGATTTCCACGGAAAAACCAAAGAAGAAATAATAGGGAAAGATGTTTATAGCGCAGGAATAAATGCAGTGCCTTCCTTTATTGAAGAAAAGGATGAGGAGTTACTGTTTAATCCCGGGCAGCAGAATTATGAAGTAGTTGGTTTGGACGGAAATGGCGATGAACATGAACTTTTAGTTAACAAAGCAACATTTAATAAGACCGACGGAACGTTAGGCGGAATTATAGGAGTTATGATCGATATTTCGGAATTGAAAAAACTGGAAAGAAAAACATTTGAAGCCTTGGAAAAAGAAAAGGAATTAAGCCAGTTAAAATCGAGATTCATATCGGTGGCTTCTCACGAATTTAGGACTCCACTTACAACAATTTTGTCTGCTGCGGATCTACTGGAAATGTACGGCAGAAATTGGCCGGAAGAAAAATATTTTAATTATGTAAGTAATATTCAAAGGGCTGTTGGATACATGACCGAACTAATAAACGATGTATTAACAGTTAGCAGGGCCGACACCGGAAAAACAAACTTTAATCCTTCCAGCGTTAATTTTTACGAATTTTCTCATGATATTTTCAGTGAAACCATGCTCTCTGCTCCTTCTGACATTAAGCTAAATTTCAATTATGAAATTGAGGATAAAATTTTTAATATAGATATTAAATTGATGACACATATCCTTACAAATTTACTTTCCAATGCCATAAAATATTCGCCGCTAGGAGGTAATATAAACTTTAATATTAAAAAGGAAGATGATAAATTATTGTTGCAGGTAGAAGATGAAGGAATCGGTATTTCGGACGAGGATCAGAAACTATTGTTTGAACCGTTTCATAGAGGAAATAATGTAGGCGCTATTGCAGGCACAGGGCTCGGTCTATCGATAGTGAAAAAATCCGTTGAAATGCATAAAGGAATTCTTAGAGTAAAAAGCAGGATAAATGAAGGAACACAGGCAACCGTTCAATTAAGCTATGAATTTTTAATGTTAAATAATAATGAAAGCTTTAAAATTATTTTGCCGGAGGTTGAAAGTTGAAAAAGATTTTAATAATAGAAGATGAATATACGGTCAGGGAATCGATAAAAGAATTGCTTACCGGCAGCAATTATAATGCTTTTTCCGCATCGGATGGATTTGAAGGTTTACAATTGGCTGAAGAAATAAAACCGGATTTAATTATATGTGATATTTTAATGCCTAGGTTTAATGGTTATGAAGTTATAAAAAAATTAAAAGAAACCAGGAAGCTGGCTGCAATTCCTTTTATTTTTTTAACTGCAAAAGCCGAAATGACGGATTTAAGAAACGGCATGAACATGGGAGCGGACGATTACGTAACAAAACCCTATAAAGCTTCCGAGTTACTCAATGCAATCGAAGTAAGATTAAAAAAATTTGAAACTATAAATCAGCAGGAGCCTTTGGCAAACATAAATACCGGGCAAAAAGATGATATCACTTTGGAAGAAGGGGATAGATTTTTTATTAAAACAAACGGTAATACACGTATTATAAAAATAGAGGATATTATTTGCATAAAGGCTGAAGCGGAATATTCTCACGTTATTTTAAACGGCAAGCAGAAAGTTCTAGTCCGTAAGTTACTTAAGCAATGGGAAAAGCAACTGCCCGATTCGTTATTTTTGCGTATTCACCGTTCTACAATTATAAATATGGCTATGATTGATAAGATTGAAAAATGGGGCAGCCGTTCATATATGATTTTACTTAAGAATTATGAGGAAAGATTTATTGTAAGTGAAAGATATTCCGGTAGGATACGCTCAAAATTTTTAAATTAATTTTGATAGATACATTAGAATATAAATTATGCCGTATGCCGTTTAAAAATTCTATATTACAAATATTGCCCGCTTATTTTAATTATAAAGGCGTTTATTTTATTTCACTTATTTTAGTGAAAAAAATTTCTTAATATATAAATAGAAATTAATAATTCTAAAAAGTCGAATGCAGAAAAAAATTTTAGTTATAGAAGATGAAGAAGATGTAAGGTCTACAATAGTAGATATTCTGGACAGTGCAGGATATATACCTATACAAGCTTCAGACGGAATAGAAGCTCTGAAGTTATTGGAAAATAATATTCCCGATCTCATTATTTCCGATATAATGATGCCCGGATTAAACGGCTATGAAGTACTTGAGCATTTTCAAAAAATGTCCTCAACTTCAAATATTCCGTTTATTTTTCTATCCGCTAAAGGAACCGGCCCGGATATCCGGCAAGGTATGAACGGAGGTGCGGATGATTATATTACAAAGCCGTTCCGTGTAAAAGACCTTCTGCAGTCCATAGAAACTCAATTGAAGAAAAAAGATAAAATTAACAGAAAATTTGAGACTATTTACAATAATATATCTGCTTACATACCGCATGAGCTTCTTACACCTCTTTTACCGATTTTAGGTTATCCGGAACTATTAAGTGAAAGAATAGATGATTTTTCCAAAGAAGAAATATTGGAAATGCTGGATAAGATCAAATATGCCGGAAATAGGCTGCAAAAGACAATAGGAAAGTTTTTAAAATACACTGAATCGCGCATCCGGCTTGCAGACAATAATTTTAATAATACTTCCGGTGAAGAAAACCTATCATTTATTGGACCTAAAATAAAAGAACATTGTATTAAAGAAAGCAATAAGTTCAAAAGAGAGAAAGACCTGGAATTTGAAATAGAAGAATGCACGGTAAAAATATTTGAAGATGATTTAACGTTTATTATTGAAGAACTTATAGACAATGCGTTAAAGTTTTCTATCCCGGGCAGTAAAATAAGCATTAAAGGGAAAATTATAAACGGTATGTACAACATGGAAATTACGGACCATGGGCGGGGCATGAAACCCGAACAAATTAAAGATATTACGCCTTTTATGCAGCACGATAGAAATATATTTCAAAACAGCGGAAACGGATTGGGATTAGCTACAATAAAAAATATCCTTGATTTTTATAACGGACATTTAAGACTTTCCAGCGCAGAAAATGAATATACAAAGTGCTCTATCGAACTTCCGTTAGCGGAAACATATAATGGCTAAAATTTAGCCTGACGGAAGTATATTATTTATATTATATTTTATTATATATATAACATTTTTATTGAGAAGTATGGAATATTCGTTTTCACCTCATAACAGATCAAATGAAGAATTAATTAAAATGGAATCCGAATTAATAAAAAAGACGGATTTATTTACCAGCCTAATTAATTCTCTTCAAGATTTTATAATAATAATGAGCACTGATCTGGAAATAATATTTGCAAATAAGTCATTTATTGAATTTACCTGCTTAAAAGATTCTTCGGAAATTATAGGTAAAAGAATTTGTGAGATAGTAAAATGTACTCGGTCGGATGAAAAAGTTTTTAACTATAACGATATTACATTATGTGATAATTGCAGTATAACTCAGTCTGTATTAAAAAGCTTAAATGAAGGAATAACGGTTCAGACAGAGTCTACCTTAAAATTAAAAACCGGCAATACGATGGACTTCCAGATAACTACTTTGCCGCTGGAAGCGGAAAATAATAAGCTTGTAGTTTGTTTGATGCGTGATATTTCCGAACAAAATAGGAAGAAGTCTATTTTAAGAATATTTATACATGATATCTTAAATTCGGCAGGGGCCTTGCAGCAGTGCCTTAATCTTATGGATTTGCATAACCTTACTGAGGCATCGGAAATCTTGTTGTTATCCAGAAATATATCGGACAACTTAATTGATGAAATAACTTCTCAACGGCTTCTTTTGGAAGCGGAAAATAATGAGTACGAACCCAATGTAACTATATTCGATAGCTGCGATATTTTAGATATGGTTACGGATAAAAGTACTTATAATTTTATTTCGGGAAATAAAGAAATACAAATAACGCAGTCCGAACATGTTTCAATTTCATCGGATAAAACACTTTTAAGCAGAGTGGTTTTTAATCTTCTTAAAAATGCGCTTGAAGCAACAAGTTCCGGCGGAACCGTAGAATTATCTTGTGTTAAAAGGGGCAACGAGATAGAATATATTGTAAAAAGTGAAAATGTTATTCCTCCTGATATACAGCCGCTTATATTCAGCAGAACTTTTTCTACTAAAGGGAAAGGCAGGGGAATAGGAACTTACAGTATTAAGCTGCTTACAGACAAATATTTAAAAGGAAAAATTTCGTTTGAAAGCAATGAAGAAATAGGAACTGTTTTTCATGCGGTTTACCCCATAACTTTATTATAGATACTATAAATTTAAGTTGAACTGAAAAGGATTTTAATTAAACTAAAAACAATTATAAAAGTGAGTAAGATAAGACAGTTTAATTATATAACTTACTGCGATTATTATAACTTTCTCAAGTCTACTGCCATAATTTGAAGGGGTTAAAACCCCTGCATTTATTACTATTTCTTTGTCCACGCCCTAAAGGACGTGGCTATAATAGCCCCGACCTTCAGGTCGGGGATCGAAAAAGACCCAAACCACACGGGCTTTAGCCCATTTCAAAGAAGCGGTCAACTTGAGTAACTTTACTATTTAATGAAAGCAATTAAATGCTTAGCTCAACTATGCGATGCCTTATTCAAACCTAAGATAGTTTTGATTCGGTACAAATTTAACTTATTATTTTATCGAACAAGCTTGCAAATTCTGCACCTACTCTAAAAGTAATTATTACTCAAACCCCGCTTCAAGTATAATTTCTTGCTTATTATTTTTTCCCGTCTGTAAAGTAAGAGCATGCTTATACCGATAATTAATAGATGCGATTCATTACATTGCCGTAATGAGTATTTAAGTATTTTTTGTTTATTATTTGATTGATTAGATTAAAAATTATAAATAATTATAAAGATATAATTTACATATCCGGCTTAATGTATTTTTCAGTAAAAAATTATATATTGTAAAAAAATTTAAGGGGCAATATATAGGATTATTAGATAAAATTACTAATCAACTGAATACGGTATTCAAGATTATTAAGTTCTAAAAATCATGGTGTACAATTTAATTTGTTAAAGAAAGAAGGCGTAAAAGATGGGTACATATACACCAATGAGAAAAAAATTCCGTAAAAGAGTATCGTTTATATATGTGTCCGCTTGCATTGTAGTTTTATTTTTTACATACATATTTCTCAATTGGCAGAATATGTATTCTATTGTAATAGCACTTACCGTATTAGTAATAATAGCACTTACCGGTCTTGTCCTTTTGTTTCTTCGCATGAATCAAGCCGAAAAATATTATACGGGATTAATCAATTCGGGAAGAGACAAAAGTAAATTACAGAATAACTATGAAAAATTATTGAGAAATGCTAATGATATGATTATCATTTCGGATGAAAAAGGCGATGTGAAATTTATGAATTTAAAAGCTCTTTCGGCTTACGGCTATTCCCCAAAAGAAGCGCTAATGTTGAATATTAAAGAAATAAGAGCAGATTCTGAACTGTTTGATTTGACTGAATTCCGTAAAATGGTTTTGGATTCCGAAGGAACCGTTTTCGAAACTTTGCACAAACAAAAGGACGGCACTGTTTTCCCCGTAGAAGTAAGCGTACAGATAATAGAATTGGATGGTGAGAGATATGCCCAGGAATTAATTAGAAATATTACGGAACATAAAAAAGCCCAAAGAAAAACCGCACAGTTAAATAGAGTTTATTCGGTCTTAAGCAACGTTAACCAGATGATTGTGAGAATTAAAGATAAATCTGATCTATTCAAAGGAGCTTGTGAGATTGCAGTTAAGGACGGCGGATTTAGAATGGTCTGGGTTGGAATCGTTGATCCGGTTACTGGAGATATAAATATAGTTTCAAGTACCGGTATTACCTCTCAATATCTTGATAATCTAAAGATCAATCTAAACGAGTCCGGAACGTTAACCGGTCTGATTGGTAAATCTATAAAATCGGGTCAGTATGAAGTTTGTAACGATATTGAAAAAGAACCCTTAATGATTCGCAATGTTGATGAGGCACTTAAGAATAATTATCATTCAGTAGCTACCTTCCCTTTAAAATCTCAAGGCCAAATAACAGGTTTTATTAATCTTTATTCCGACCGGGTGAATTTCTTTACCCAAGAAGAAATCAAACTACTTGATGAAATGGCGAGTGATATTTCTTATGCGATTGAATTTTTGGATAATGAGAATGTAAGAACAATTACCGAAAATGCTTTAAGAGAAAGCGAAGAGCGGATGAAAGTTATTATTGAGGGAACTCCGCATCTTTTCTTTTATGTTCAGGATAAAGATGCCAATATTAAATACATTTCGCCGTCAGTTGAAAAGATTACAGGCTACAGTATTGAGGAATGGCTTAAAAGGAAAGATTGGTTCATTACAGGTAACGAAATGAACCTAAAAGCTATTAAAGCTACACATGCTCACTTAGATGGAAATTTTACGGTAAATCCGGTTCACCTGGAAATAAGCCATGCCGGAGGCTACGCAATCTTTCTTGAAGTATATGAGTACCCGATTTTAAATAATGGTATAATTACCGGGCTTCAGGGTGTTGCTCATGACATAACTGAGAAATTAAAGGTTGAAAAGGCATTAAAGGAGAGCGAAGAGCGATGGTCTTTTGCTTTGGAAGGAAGCAACGACGGTGTTTGGGATTGGTCTCCAGATACAAATAAAATATTCTTTTCAAAGCGCTGGAAGGAAATGTTGGGTTATAGAGATGATGAATTAAGTAATGAATTCTCCGAATGGGAAAATAGAGTGCATCCGGACGATTTGGAATACGTTCTTAAGGAATTACAAAAACATTTAAAAGGTGATGTACCGTATTATAAAAGCGAACATAGAATGTTAAGGAAAGACGGTAAATACATCTGGGTCCTTGATCGTGGAAAAGTAATATCCCGCACACCGGATGGTAAACCCTTACGTGTTGTAGGAACGCATTCGGATATTTCGGAACTAAAGCTGACAGAAGAAAATTTAAGAGTAAGTGAAGAAAGGTACCGTACATTATATGAAAGTTCAATGATTGGTATTTACCGGACAACACCGGAGGGCAAAATATTATTGGCAAACCCTGCTTTATTGAAAATGCTTGGTTACTCATCATTTGAAGAGTTAACCGCTCGAAACTTACAGGAAGAAGGTTATGAACCGGAATATAATCGTAACGAATTTATAAAAGAAATGGAACGGAATGGTAAAGTTGTCGGCTTTGAATCTGCGTGGAAAAAGACCGACGGTACGCTTATTTATGTTAGGGAAAATGCCCGCGCTTTTAGTGATACAAACGGGAAAATTTTATATTATGACGGCATTGTAGAAGATGTAACCGACCGAATTAAAGCTCTTGAAGAAATAAATAAATTATCTCAGGCGGTTGAGCAAAGCCCTGTCTCAATTATAATAACGGATATAAAAGGTAATATAGAATATGTAAATCCCAAATTATGTGAGTTAACAGGATACAAAAAAGAAGAAGTTATCGGACAGAATCCTAGAATATTGAAATCAGGGCATACAAGCCCGAAGGAATATAAAAAATTATGGGAAGCAATTTCTTCGGGTAAGGAATGGAGAGGCGAATTTTTAGACAAGAAAAAAGACGGAACATTTATCTGGGAATCGGCTTCAATTTCTCCCATATTAAATAATGCCGGTAAGATAACGCATTATCTTGCCGTTAAGGAAGATATTACCGAACGCAAGAAAACAGAACAATTAATTCTAAAATCAGAAGTTGAATTTCGTTCGGTTTGGGAAAGTTCGGTGGATGCTATGAGGCTGTGTGATATGGACGGGAAAATGCTTAGGGTAAATAATGCATATTGTAAATTGTTTGAAATGCCTGAAAACGAACTTGTCGGACAAATTTATCAGATAGTATACAAATATAAAAATGATGCTTCGAAGCTTTTCAAAGAAAATGTTATGGCAAAAAGGATTATCACAAAACAAGAATCGGAAGTTGAACTATGGAACGGTAAGAAGAAATGGCTCGAAATTTCAAATTCAACTTTTGAGATAAACAATTCGATAATGATATTGAGCATATTTAGAGATATTTCCGAGAGGAAAAAGTATGAAGTGGAATTACAAGCTGCAAAAGAAAAAGCGGAAGAAGTAAATAAAACCAAAGACCTTTTCCTTGCTAATATGAGTCATGAACTGCGGACACCTTTAATAGGAATTCTAGGTTACTCCGATATGCTTGCGGAAAATTTATCCGATGCTGAAAACGTGGACATGGCAAAAGGCATTGCAAGGTCGGGTAAACGCTTGCTGAATACTCTTAATTTACTGCTTGATCTTACAAAGATTGAATCGGATAAAGTTGATGCGGAAATAAGCATTATTAATATTGTAGATGAAATAAGATTTGTGTTTAATATGTTCAAAGGTATTGCATTAGAAAAAGGACTAGATTATTCTTTAGCTATATTAAAAGATGACTTAACTGCAAAAGTAGATGCCGGCATGCTTAGAGTTATTCTTGAAAATTTGATTAATAATGCGGTTAAATTTACAAAGACAGGAAGTATTTCCATAATTGCAGGACAAGCAAATAGTGAAAATATTTTTATTAAGGTAGAAGACACCGGGATTGGCATAGATGAAAAAAACTTCAATAAAATATTCGAGGAATTCAGACAAGTAAGCGAAGGAACTAACAGAGAGTTTCAAGGAACCGGACTAGGGCTGGCAATAGCCAAAAAATATACGGAGATTCTTAACGGTACGATTAAATTGAACAGTAAATTAGGTACCGGTTCCTCTTTTACAATAACTTTGCCGGCCGGTTAATATTTTAATATTATTGAAAAATAAATTGCCTTGAGAACCTTTACTATGTGATATGAAAATTTACATGTGCAACTAAACATTGAAAATTTAAAAATTAATATTTAATTTTATAACAACATTTAAATAAGCGGATAAGACTGTCCTAACAATTAAACATATGCAAAGATTAATAAACTTGCTTTTTTCAATTCTGCTCATCGGAAGTTTTGCATTTAATTCCGGCTGCAGTACTGCTAGCAAAAATGTATCGACGAATAAAGACATTGCAAAATTACCTAAGGAAGTTCCTCCTTCAGTAAACTCGGCAAATGTTGAAGCTGAAATTACAAGAGTTACTCAAGAAGGCAGAAATGTAAATTGCTATTTAAAAATTTTAGAAGTAAATGATTACGGTGCGTCGGTACCTCCACTTCCGGTTGGAAGCATAATAGAAGCGGGCATTTCACAAACTGCCGTTGCAAACAGTAAACTATCAAAAAAAGAATTATTAAAAAACGGCTCACAACATAAAATTATTCTGGAGCATTTTATACTGCCGCCCGGTGTTGAAGGCCCTTCATGGAAAATCTTATCAATTAAGTAAATTAATTAAATATTTTTAATAACAATAATTGTAGTGGTATGAAAACAACTTTACGAAATTTTCTTTTTGCATCTGTGGTATGCGGAACAGTTATGTTTCTATTTTCTTTTTCCTTGAAGAATACAAAAAAAGAATTATTTGAAAAGGGTACTAAATTTAACAATGAAGAAAACTCGAATGATCCGGCAGATAGGGCTAAATATTACCATATGCTGTTGAGGGATCCCGCAACAAATAAAATTCCGTCCAACATCAGGCAGCGTGAGCTTCAATTTGCAAAAAAATTAGAGATGAAAAATAAATTGATGAAAGTTAGCTCTGTAAAAACTCTTACCTGGAAGCAGGCAGGTCCTAATGATGTAGGAGGTCGGACCAACGGGCTAGCGGTTGATGTGGCTAATCCGAATATAATTATTGCCGGTGCTGCAACCGGGGGCATTTGGAAGTCTACCGATAACGGCACTACCTGGCAGGAAAAAAGCAGTTCCAGTCAGCTTTTAAGTGTAAGGTCTATTGCCCAAGACACAAGGCCGGGGCATACAAATACATGGTACTTTAGCGGTGGTGAATATTCTAGCTCTGCAAGTGCCGCAGATTTTTCTGCTCTTTTTGAGGGTAACGGTATTTATAAATCAACAGATGACGGTGATACATGGAATATTCTACCAAGTACCGAAAGTACGGATCCAACAAAATGGGCCGGAAATTTTGACTATACATCAAGAATTATTGTAAGCCCTACGACCGGTTCCATTTTTGTAGCTGCAAATGCTACCGGCATATTCCGTTCAACGGACGGAGGTAATTCTTTTAACTTGGTTCTGGGCGGTGTAAATGAACATCAATGGAGCGATGTTGCCGCAACTACTAATGGAACTATTATAGCGGCAATTTCAAGTCCCTACCAGGGCTTTACCCCTAAAAATAATCCCGGGATTTATGAATCCAATAATGATGGTCTTAATTGGACAAACATTACACCAAGTAATTTTCCGGATACAACCGAAAGAACCGTTCTAGGCGTTACAGCGGCTGATCCTAATATCGTTTATTCTTTAACTAATACCGGTGATTTAGATGCAAATAAGCATGAAATAATAAAGCTGTATAAAATAAATATTACAAACGGAACATTTTCCGATAGAAGTGCCAACCTGCCGGATTTTTCTAATATCCAAAGTGTTTCTAATGTAGCCCAAAGTGAAGGTGTTATTCATACACAAGGTAATTATAATATGGTTATAGCAGTAAAGCCGGATGATGAAAATTTTGTTTTGATAGGCGCTACGGATCTGTTTAGGTCTACGGACGGGTTTAGCACTAAACCGGATAATGTAAAAAATGATTGGATAGGCGGATATAATCCGGTTTCATTCGGATATCCCGGCTTTCATCCGGATATTCATTCCTATGCATTTGTTCCGAATAATCCGGATAAAATGTGGTGGGGATGCGACGGAGGCATTGTTTATACGGACAATATTACAGATACTTCTTATGCCCAATATTTCCCGTGGCAGGATAAAAATAAAGGATATGATGTAACACAATTTTATGAAATTGATATTCCGCCTGCTGCAGGCGATACTAGAATAATGGGTGGCTGCCAGGATAACGGAACACCTTTCTTTAGATTTGACGGAACTACAACTTCTTCAAGCGTCGATGCAAGCAGCGGGGACGGAGCTTTTGCTTTTTTTGGACCTTCTTATGCTTATACCGAATCTGAAAACGGTGTCTTACTTAGACTAAGCTATGATCAATCCGGTAACCTTTCTAATCAATCTCAATTCAGTGAAATTACTCCTACCGGTGCTAAGAACCAATTGTTTGTAAATCCTTTTGCAATAGATCCTAATAATCCGGATGTTATGTACTATCTGGCAGGCTCGGACATATGGCGGAATAATCAATTGACAAGCATTCCCAACAATCAAAACGGAACAAATATAGGCTGGACGGACTTAACCAATTTGTCCGCTCCGCAGGGATATTTTATGACTTCAATAGCAGTATCTAAAACACCGGCAAACATTCTTTATTATGCGGAATGCGCTTACCAGCAGCAGCCCAAAATTTTTAAACTGACAAATGCCAGTACTGCAACAAGCGGTGCTGTAGATATCTCAATACCTAATGCTCCTTCCGGTGCTTACGTTGAAGATATTTCCGTTAACCCGGATAACGCTAATGAGATACTTGTTGTTATGTCCAATTATAATATTGTCGGGCTTTATCACTCTACGGACGGCGGGCAAACTTATACTGCTGTAGAAGGGAATTTGCAGGGTACAACTCAAAATCCGGGACCTTCGCTAAGAAGCGCTTCGATTCTTCCTACTAACAGCGGTAATATTTATTTTGTTGCTACCAGCATAGGGTTGTTTTCAACTAATACATTAAACGGGAGTACTACAAATTGGGTACAGGAAGGTTCCAACGTTATGGGGAATGTTGTGTCCGATTATGTTGTATCGAGAAAATCCGACGGAACTGTTGTAGTAGGTACACACGGCAGAGGTGCATTTGAAGGTATTGCTTC
>JBJKQP010000005.1:0-5515 GCA_046705105.1 Ignavibacteriaceae bacterium
GTTACAATTAATTGTTCAAGTGTTCCGACTTCACGTTCTTTAACTATTGCCATAGTCATTAGAAGTGCTATTATTGCCACTAAAATTATTCCCATTATATTTGGAACCATAAATACACGTGTCTTAAGTTCCGGGTTGTACCAAACTCTAACATCAGGTTCTATGCTTCCAACCGGAGAAATTTTTCTGCCTGTTTTATTTACCAGATTTAATACTATGTTTTTTGCAAAGTTTGTTGCAATGCCCTGGACGTACCCGAATGCAATCATGGCTTTGCTTCCGTTAGAACCGTCAAAGATTGCCTGTATTGGTGCAGTCTGCATTCTTTGAATTTTTTTTGAAAAGTCTCTTGGGATAACAAGTGCCCATAAAACTTTACCGTTATTAATATCGGCATTTATTTGATTGTAACTGTTTACATAATCATCAATTTTAAAATAGCCGGAGCGTTCGAATTTTTCTATAAAATTTCTGCTGGCATTGGATTTATCCTGATCAAAAACAGCAGTATGAACCGTGTTAACATCCATGTTTGCGGCATATCCCAAAAGTATAAGCTGTAGAACCGGAGCAATAAATACAATTCCGAATAATCTTTTATCCCGCTTTAACTGGAGTAATTCTTTTATAAATATGCTTAATATAATTCTCATAATGTACCCGTATAAAAAATTATTTTTTCATTGTACCGCTGTTTTGGATCTTCGAATGATTATTATTGATAAAGTAAGCAGTACTAACGAAAATATTATCAAATACAAAAGCTGATCCCAGAATGCGGAAAGACCCACACCCTTTAACATAATATCTCTTAGAATTATCAGGTAGAACTTTGCCGGTGTAAGGTTTGTAATCCATTGAAGCACACGAGGCATGCTTTCAATAGGAAAGACAAAACCGGATAATAATGTTGAAGGTAAAAGCGTTGTTAATGATGCAAGCTGATATGCAACCTGCTGATTGTTTGCAATACTGGAAACTATAATACCTAACGTTAACGATGCAAATAAGAATATTAAAGTGGAAATAAATAAAAGCAGAAAACTCCCCTTGACCGTAGTTCCGAAAAGTAGGAATCCGGCAAACAAAATAAAGGAAGCTATAAATAATGAAATTATAATATAAGGAATAGTTTTACCGATAAGCATTTCAAGTGTGGTAAGAGGAGAAACATTTATATGTTCAATAGTACCTCTTTCCTTTTCCCTAACTACCGAAAGTGAAATTGAAATTACTGCTGTTATAATCAATATCATTACTATTAGTCCGGGGATTAAGAAAACAGTTGACTTTAGTGCAGGATTAAACCAGAATGAAGGATGAATATCTATAGGGATATATGAATTTTTCCTTCCTACAGCCAACACTTCCGTCTGAATATGCTGTGAATATGAAGCTACTGCAGCGGTAACATAACCCTTTATCTGCGAGGCTGTATTAGCATCAACCCCGTCAATCAATATTTGCACCTGAACATTTTGATTTGAATAAAATTTTTGAGAGAAATTTTGAGGGAATACGATAACACAAGCCGCTTTTTTAGTATCCAGAATATTTCTTATTTCATCTTCATTATTAATATACCCGGTAAGATCGAAATATTCCGAGCTTGTAAGTTCATTGATAAAATTTCTGCTTAGATTTGTTTTATCCTGATCATACACTGCAGTCTTAATATGATATACATCGAAATTTACTGCATAGCCGAAAATGATAAGCAGGAAAACCGGGAAGCCGAAAAGGACATACAACATCCTCTTATCGCGTTTTAACTGGCGCACTTCTTTTCTTGTAACAGCTAAAATTCTTGTAAACATCAGCCTTCTCCCTCTCCCCCAAAGGGGTTATTTCTTGTAAGCCCTTCTCTTTGGGAAGGGTTTGGGATGGGCTTTTCCCTTTGGGACGGGTTTGGTATAGGCCTTTCCAGCAAATGGATAAATACATCTTCAAGAGTCGGGGCAATATTGTTAACACTTTTAACAAAAATTGAATTCCTTTTTGTTAAAACATTTCTAATTTGTTCTTCATCATTATATTTATCGTTAACGCTAATGTGTATATGGTTACCGAAGATAGAAGTCTCTTCAACAAAATCTTCTTTTTCCAAAAGTTCCATTGCAGTTACAACCTTTTCGCATTCAATTTCAAGAATAGAGTATTTCAAATAATTTGTTTTCAGTTCCTTCGAAGTTCCGCTTGCAATAATTTTTCCGGCATTTATAAGTGAAATAGTATTGCAATATTCAGCTTCTTCCAGGTAATGTGTGGTAACGAATACTGTTATTCCCTGGGAAGATAAATCGTTAATCAAATCCCAAAAACTTCTTCTTGAAATCGGATCAACTCCGCTTGTCGGCTCGTCTAAAAAAACAATGCTTGGATGATGAATTACGGCAGTGCCTAAAGCAAGCCTTTGTTTTATGCCCCCTGCTAAAGAGCCGGTTAAAATTTTTTCTTTTCCGCGAAGATTTGCTATATCCAGTACCCACTTTTTTCTTTCCGCCAAATTTTTGCCGTACAATCCGTAAACACCGCCGAAAAAATTTATATTTTCCTCCACGGTTAAGTCATTATATAGAGAAAACTTTTGGGACATGTAGCCGATCTTTAATTTTACCTTATCAGGCTCATTCATCACGCTAAACCCGCCAACAAGAGCGTCGCCTTCGGTAGGTTCCAAAATTCCGCATAGCATTCTTATTGTTGTAGATTTTCCCGCACCGTTCGCTCCAAGGAATCCGAACACCTCGCCTTTTTTTACATTGAAAGAAATATGGTCTACGGAGGTAAAGTCTCCGAATTTTTTTGTTAAACTATTTACTTCTATTGAATTCATTTTAAATTTAATTGTTAAGCTGTTTAATTGTTTTATTGCTTAATTGTTTTTAACATTTCGATAATTAAGCAATTAGTTAATGTCGATTTCATTTTAATAAATCTTTTTCCCAACTGCCTTATCCAGTTTCGCTTTAGCCATCTGAAAATCGACTACCGCATTAGTCAAATTAATCTTTGCCTGCCTAACTGAGACTTCCGCATCAATTAAATCCGTGCTGGTTGCAATTTGTTGATCATATTTGTTTTGAATTATTCTATAATTATCCTGTGCTTGTTCAACACTTTGCTTGCTGACTTTTATTTTATCCAGTGATCGTTTATAAGTTAAATATGCCTGATAAACTTCAACACCTATTGCATCCTTCAACTTTTCAAAAGCAGTTTTTGCCTGCACTTTGTTCTGTTCCGCTTCCGTAACCTGTGCGGAAGTATTACCCCAATTCCAAACATCCCATTGTAGTGTTACCCCTACATCCCAACTATTTTTAAATTGGTCTACTGCAGGGAAGTACCTGGAATTAGGTTTACTATAGTAATAATCTCCAACAAGGTATATTGAAGGAAACCATCCTGCATCTGCAGCATTTAAACTTTTATTGCTGGCATTAACTCTATATTGTAAGGATTTTAAATCGCCACGATTATTTTCAGCATCTTTTAAAAGAATATTGATATTATATTTAACGAAATTTGTATCGAGATTGTCGGCGTTGATATCGGTACTTGTTTCCAGAGGTAGATTAAGAATCCTGTTGAAATTTAATCTAGCTATATCAATATTGTTTTCCGCATCAATAAGTTTAAGCTTAATATTAGAATATTCTACTTCCAACTTTAAAACATCATTTTGTGTTGCAAGACCATTCTTTAAGAAGTCTCTTGTATCATCCAGATGCTTTTTTATTTGTTTTAAATTTACCTCCAATAATGACTTCATTTGTTTAGCCTTATAAAAATCCCAAAATGCGGTCTCAATATTTAATGCCGCATCATTCATGCTGCTTTTATAAGAAGATTTTTCCGCATTATAATTTTCGCTTGCTGCGCTTTTTAACGACCAAAGTCTTAGTCCGGTAAATATCGGCTGCTGAAGAGATAATTTTAAATTATAATTATTTAGAATAGTGGGGGAAATAGTAATTGGTCTTGAAATGAGCGGAGGATAATAAATTGAAAACGGCGGAACATTGCTTAACCTCATGTAAGTTGCCGAAAATTTTAACTGAGGCAGAAGCATAGAAGTTGCTTCCGTAATTTTTGCCCCGCTGCTTATTTCTTTAGCTTTGGCAATTTTTAAGTCTTTGCTATTCTTTAATCCAATGTCTATGCTTTCTTTAAGTGTTAAAACTTTTTGTTGTGCAAATAAAAATGTTGAAAATAAAAAACATATAAAAAGTATTTTTTTCATAATTTTCCTTTTATTTTTAATATCAATTTGCTTCCTTAACGAGATGAATAAAAACATTTTCCAGTGATGGTGTTGTTGTTCTCCTGCCTGAAATCTCTATTGAATTATCACTTAACAATTTTTCAATTTGCGGATATTGTTCTTCATAATTATCAACCATAACATTAATCCTGTCGCCGAACATTTGGACTTCAAGGTTCAACTTTTCTCTAATAAGTAGAAATGCAGGTCTAATTTTAGAGCAGATTATTTCCACAACTGTTTTGTTTAATGATGCTCTTATTTTTTGAGGCACATCCAGACTTATGATATTACCTTTGTTCATTAAAGCAACCCGGTTGCATCTTTCAGCTTCATCAAGGTATGGAGTAGACATAAACACCGTTATGCCTTCTCTAATCAAATTAGAAAGTATCTTCCAGAAATCTCTTCGCGATACGGGATCGACGCCTGTTGTCGGCTCATCAAGAAATAGAATTTTAGGCCTGTGTATTAAGCTGCAAGCTAATGCCAGTTTCTGTTTCATACCTCCCGAAAGATTATCGGCCAGTCTTTTTCTGAAAGGTTTAAGACGCGTGAATTCCAATAATTCGTTTCTTCTATTTTCATAATCTTTAACGTTATGTATTTCCGCAAAGAACTCGATATTCTCATCAACAGTTAAATCACCGTAAAGACTAAACTTTTGAGATAAGTAACCTATTTGATTTTGAACTTTCTTCGTATTTTTTTCAATATTTAAGTCGAATAAAGTAGCCGTACCGGAATCAGGCTTTAGCAGACCGCACATCATCCTTATCGTTGTAGATTTCCCGGCACCATCCGGACCGACAAGCCCGAACATTTCTCCTTTGAAAATGTCAAATGAAATATCATCAACAGCTTTTATTTCGCCGAAATTTTTTACGAGATTATTTATTTGTATTATTGTTTCCATCTATTTAATTACAAAATTACAAGATTGCAAAATTACAAGATTGTTTTATGAGAGTTTTACTATAGTAAGAATAAACATTTTTAATTTTGTAAGCTTTTCTTTTACCATATAGTTTCTTAAATATTTTTTGAAATTTGATATTTGTTTAATAATATTAACAGCTTTATCATAATTAATATCAAATGCTTCTTTTGTTATATAGCTTAAATCAAAAGCTACATAATAGCATGGATCTAACTTCGCCGGCAGATCCTTTCCCGTATCCTAAAAAGTTTATAAATTCTTTATTGTTATCTCTTTCATATCCTTCAGCAATATTATTCATAATAGAT
>JBJKQP010000006.1:0-5379 GCA_046705105.1 Ignavibacteriaceae bacterium
TGCCATTTTATTCTCCGGATTACAAAAATAGAAGCCCAGTGATGGGGGTACCACTGGGCCCGACTCGTTTACATCAAAGGGCAGGGGAGAACCCTCTGAAAGAGTCACCGGTAATATAAATCCTTAATATTAATTTGTCAAGGATTTTTTATTTATTTACTTATTTGATATACTATTTTTCTAATAGTATCAAATTGTAAATAGGGATATTCTTCTCTTATCGAATCTATCGCATCACCGGCGCTTATTTTGCTGGCCCTAAGTTGTTTAAATTTCTTTCTTATTTGGTAATCTCTTACGGACTTTTCATCTATTAAACCCTGTGAGTTTAACAGATCGTATATTTCGTCACTTATCAAATCAGATAACGGATTATCCATTTTTGCTTTCACTGTTTTCATCACTGCCTTCCTTTTTTTGTTGGTGAATATCTATTGCCTAAAAATGAGTATCAAACAATCCTATAAACTTTCTCCGTTAATAAAAGTTCCTTAATAAAACAAAAAAACCGACCAGAGATACATCCCTTAATCGGCATATATTTGCTACTCCGGTGTTAAAATTTAATTAAAAATTTTCCTTTGTAGCAAATCTGTTAAATAAGCGCTCCTAATTTTGTGAGTAAAAATACATAAAAAATATTAAAAGTCAAATTCTCTTGTAAATAATTAATTGAAGTTACGCACAATAAACCTCACCCCTGTCCCCCTCTCCTTAGTAAGGAGAGGGGGACAGGGGTGAGGTAAAAAATATATTAATTTACAACATTTTTCATCTTAATTAGTTCTTTTAATTATTACCGCTTGTAAAATTTTCTATCACTTTTGTTGAATGCGTAACTTAAGTAATTAATTAGCTTTCGGCACATTAAGGTATAAAGTTTGAAGCACTTCTTTATTTTGATTATTCTGAACCCAGGCAACCACTGCTAAATTATTTTTGTTTAACTTGTCCGGCTTTTGTCTCCATCCCGTAAACGGAACGCCTTGCCGCCAGGAAGGATATTTTTCAGGTGCATTCAAATAATTGACTAAGTCATTTTCTATTTTCTTCAGATTGAATGTAACGTTGAATTCATCAAGACCGTTTTTAAAATTTAAAGGTGAACCATTTGCGTTATTAAAAAGATCCCGTACTACAAAAATGTTTTTAGTTACGCCGTTGCCGCCTGGATAATTAATTGATTTTTCAACCAGGGCAACATGCAAATTGGCATTGTTATTTATTCCTTTATTCTCTTTAATTTCTAACTTCACTTTTACCAACTTCATTTTATTTTGTACGGTACCGGTAATTGTAACTACAGGTTTTTCATCAAAATATTTTTTTGCCATAAACTTGTATACATTAAACCTATTAATTGCAAGGAACTTAGGCCCGCCGCCTGTTATTCTATCTTGTCCTTGTATTATTGCCGTAGGTGTACCGAAATTTCCGCCATAATATAAATAACGGCCGAAAGAAGACGGATTAGTCATAGGATCCGGTGCAGGTATGTGCTCATGATATTCTAGAATTACGAACATACTGCGGGGATAATATTCCGACAATGCATCAAAAGCATAATCTGCGGCTGCACATGGCGGGCACTCTGCACCTGTAAATAGTTCTGCAAGTACAACTTTGCCTTTTGAAGAAGATTTGTAATGGCCAGGATTAAAAGAAGTAAGTTCGTTTTTCTTATTTTCAATTTTTGTATTTATTTCATTTTCCGTTAATCCTATTTTCCCGGCTAATTCATTTAATGCATTTGTAACTTTAGGAATTTTATAAGCAACGGAACCTGAAATATAAGCATCAATTGCTTTTTTTGTATTACCGGTTTTTTCATAAATTTTCCCTAGTGTATACCAGAAATCCCCATTCCATGGATCCGCAATATTTTTTACAGAGTTTAATTCTTTAATAGCTTTATTTGCTTTTCCTTCTGCTTCCAGCACCATTGCATAATTAATTGTGAATGCAACTCTATTTTCAACGCTTAAATTTTTCACCGACAAAGCTTCTTTTGCCAATTTATTTGCTTTGGGTAAATAAACACCTAAGGTAGCTAGAAAAGCTGCTGCCTGGGACTTTCCCTTCACTTTTTCATCTGCCTTAAGTTTGCTTTGATAATCCTTTATAATTTCATTTGCAGTTTTTTGCTTTAATTCGGTTTGCTGTATTTTACCGCGTACTTCCGCTTTAACCCATTTCTTTAAGTTAACCGGTGCATCGTAGGTATTTCCATATAGAATTGCTTTACCAGCGGTTAGAATAGCTTCCTTTTTTTGCCCTGCCGCATTTAAATAAATTGAAAGGCTGTTTAGATAAGCAGGATCATCTTCATGCCCGATTATAGCTTCCTTCTCAAGCGCAAGTGCAGAGTCAACTTTACCAAGGTCATAAAATACAAGAGCCTGAGTATCAAGGTACATACCAAGATTGTTCATCCCGGCATTTCGTACGGCATTTACCGCCCGCTTAGCGTAAACAGCTGCCGTGTCTAGTCCGGTTTTTTTCTTTGCGAGTTCATATGCAATATTATTGTATAAATTAAACCTGGCCATTGAAGGAACCGGCTTGACCATAAGATATGCATAAACCAGTGCCGAATCAGTGTTGTTTTCATCCAGGTACCCGGTAAAAATCTGATACCTTGCATTCATTGAATAACTGCTTTGGGGATATTCGGCAAGGAATTTTTTTAATGCGGTAATTTTTTTCGAGACGTTTTCGATTTCGTTTATTTTTTTATAAGCACTATCATCACCGGATTGTGCAAAAATAGAAATTGAAAACACTGTTGTGTATAATATTAGTACAATAATAATCTTGTAACAGTTGTCTTTCATTTATTTATCTCCGGTTATTAATCAAATACAAAACTAAAAAAATTAATTTACAAACCAATTGTTTTTTTTAATTGCATGGTTATTTGTTATTAATTTAGGTATTGGGTAATTTTGCATTTCGGAATTAATAGATAAGACAAAGATGAGAGCAATAATACCGGTAGCAGGATTAGGAAGTAGATTAAAACCTCATACCTTTTCAACACCTAAAGTTTTGTTAAATGTCGGCGGTAAACCAATACTTGGTCATATTCTTGATAAACTTTTGGAAGAAGACATTAACAAAGCTACATTCGTAATAGGTCACCTGGGAGAGATGATTAAAGATTATGTAACGTCCAACTTCCCGAATATTAACGCCGAATTTATTGAACAACGGGAAATGGAAGGACTGGGGCATGCAATTTATACCGCTATTCCTACTTTTGATGATAACGAAATATTTATAATTCTCGGTGATACTATCTTTGATGTAAACTTAAAAGATGTATTTAAAAATAAAAAAACGGCCTTGGGCGTTAAAGAAGTTGAAGACCCAAGAAGGTTTGGTGTTGCCGTATTAAACAACGGCTATATTAAAAAGCTTGTTGAAAAACCTCAGACTGCAGTTTCCAATTTGGCACTTGTCGGGTTGTATTATATATCTAATTCGGATGCACTGGTAAAAAGTTTAAATCTTTTGGTTGATAAAGATATTAGAACAAAAGGCGAACTTCAATTAACCGATGCACTTCAAATGATGATTGAAGCCGGTGAAAAAATAACAACTTTCCCTGTTGAAGGATGGTATGACTGCGGCAAACCGGAAACATTACTATCAACAAACAAATATCTTCTGGATTTGAAAAGTGTAAGTAAAAAGTTTGATTCGGTTGTAGTTAACAGACCGGTATTTATAGCCGACGATGCTAAAATTTCTAATTCGGTTATCGGGCCTTATACTACAATCGATAGGGGATGTATTATTGAAGATTCGATAATTAAAAACTCCATAATTGGTTCGAATGCCCAAATTTCAAAAACTCTTCTTGAAAATTCAATTATAGGAAACAACTCTGCTGTTCACGGTATTTTCAAGAGGCTAAATTCCGGGGATTCATCCGAAATAGATTTTTATTAATTTATTATTATTAAACAGGAAAGAAAAATATGTCATATCTCTTCACATCAGAATCGGTTTCCGAAGGGCATCCGGATAAAATATGCGATGCAATATCAGACGGTATATTAGATGCAATTTATAAACAAGATACTAATGCAAGAGTAGCGTGCGAAACTTTTGTTACTACCGGTCTTGTGTTGGTCGGCGGAGAAATTACAACCGAGGCTTATATAGAAGTTCAGGATATTGTAAGAAAAACCGTACAGAAAATTGGCTACACAAGTGCCGATTACAAGTTTGATTCCGAGTCTTGTTCTGTGCTTAATGCTATTCACTCCCAATCACCTGATATTGCAATGGGTGTGGATAAAGGCGGGGCCGGCGACCAAGGCTTAATGTTCGGATATGCATGCGATCAGACGCCTGAGTTAATGCCTATGCCTATTATGTATGCTCATAAACTTGTGAAAAAACTAGCTGATATTAGAAAAAGAAACAACGGCTTAATGCCTTATCTTCGTCCCGATGCTAAATCTCAGGTTACTATTGAATATGATAACGATAATAAACCCATTAGAGTTGATACAGTTGTAATTTCTACACAGCATGACGGTGATGTAAAGCAAAATAAAATTAAGGAAGATGTTATTGAACATATTATTAAAACTGTTATTCCGGAAAAATATATAGATAAGAAGACCAAATATTTTGTTAATCCTACCGGAAGGTTCGAAATAGGCGGCCCGCACGGAGACAGCGGTTTGACGGGGAGAAAAATTATAGTTGATACTTATGGCGGATGGGCTCCGCATGGCGGCGGCGCCTTTTCCGGTAAAGATCCTTCCAAGGTTGATAGAAGCGCAACTTATGCAGCCAGGCATATAGCTAAAAATATTGTTGCTGCCAAACTTGCTAAAGAATGTCTTGTGCAAGTGGCTTACGCAATCGGCGTTGCAAAACCGGTTTCCGTTTATGTGGATACAAAAGGCACCGGTGTTATACCCGATATTGAAATTTCCAAAATGGTTGCTAAAGAAGTTGACCTTACTCCTAAGGGAATTATTGAAAGGTTAAATCTAAGAAGACCTATTTTCCAAAAGACTTCCGCATATGGTCATTTCGGAAGGAACGATAAAGACTTTACATGGGAAAAATTAGATTTAGTGCCGGTATTTAAAAAATACGCATAAAACAAGTTCTCAGCCAAAGGCTGATCAACCTTCGGCTGAATGTTCAAGGTAAGTTCAAGGCTAGAATATACTATTGTTTTTCTTGATACTTCTTGAACTTAATCTTAAACTTGAACTTTGATTGAATAATTTTTTATTAAAAAGCTAAAGGTAAACAAATGAGTGAAGTATTGGATAAAAAAGATAAGAAGCAAACAGATTACAAGGTGAAAGATATTTCTCTTGCCGAATGGGGCAGAAAAGAAATTAAATT
>JBJKQP010000007.1:0-11357 GCA_046705105.1 Ignavibacteriaceae bacterium
AAAGAGTATTCTTCTGCTGTGCTTGCAATAAAAAAGGAAAACTTAAAGAAAATAAAACAACAGCCGGAATAATTCGATAAAAATATTTTTTAATATTCATTTAATACTTTCTATAAATAATAAACAACAATTACACTAAATATTATCTTTCTTCTTCCATCCCGTATTCTTAATAAGAAGAAGGGGACAGAGATGATGTTACCAAACAAAGTGTCTGTCTTCAGCCAGGTCATAATTAGTTTTTCAGTTACGGTTTTACCTGCATAACGATAGTAAATGATCAAGTGTGGTAGTGGCTAAACATATATTTATATCGGCACCCGAATAATAAATATTCACTCTGCCGTCATCATCAACAATCCATCCGTTGGAGAAAATAACATTGCCGACATCACCTATTCTTTCATAATTAAGATCCGGCGCTAAAATCGGTTCCTTACTTCTACCTAAAACAACCCATGGTTTTTTAATATCTAATAACATTACACCTAGTTTATACAAAGAACTAATGCCAAAGCCTCTTACACCGTGGTAAAGTACCAACCATCCGTCCTTTGTTCTTATGGGTTGTGTTGATATACCTATTTTATCCGACTCCCATGTCCCGGGAACCGGCTCAGTTAAAAATTCAAATCCGCCCCAGTGAAGTAAGTCGGGACTTCTGGAAATCCAGATGTCATGTCTTCCTTCTGCAGATGGTCTGTCGATCTTCCAATAATTCCCGTTTATTTTTTCCGGGAACAAAGCACAGTCTTTATTTGAGGGTTCGGTAATCGGACCTAGAACATTAAAATTTTTAAAATCTTCCGTTTCCGTAAGAATTACCATAGGCATATACTTGGAATAACCGGTATAAGTTAAATAGTATCTGTTTTCAATTTGAGTTATTCTTGCATCCTCAATTCCCCACTCAACATATTTGTAAAAATTATTATGGCTTTCGGGAGTTAAGCACGGAGTATTTTCCAAATTAAAATTTATTCCGTCTTTACTTTCGGCAATTAAAAAAGATGATCTGCCGTTCGGCATTTCTACTCTGCAGACCAACAAAAATTTATCTTTGTATTTAACTGCACCGGCATTAAAAATACTATTTACTTCAAATGAAACTTGCTCTTTTGTTATTATTGGGTTTTTGCTGTATCTAATTACACTCATTTGCCTGTCCGTGTTTTATGATTTAATATTTTTCAAATTGAATAATTTTTATCTTATGATAAAATTTCCGTAATCAGTTCATCTAAAGGAATTTTTACAAAGCCTACATATGAATCTGCCATAGCATAAGGAAGAATCAACTCATTATTGTGAACAAGTGATCCGCAAGAATAAACCGCATTAGGAACATATCCTTCCCGTTCACTGCCACCCGGTTCAATTAAAGGATACTTTAATGTGCCGATAACTTTAGAAGGATCATCCAGGTCCAGCATACAAGCACTAATAGAATATTTTCTAAAAGGTCCAACCGCATGAGTAACCAGCAGCCATCCTTCTTTAGTTTCAATGGGAGAACCGCAGTTACCTAGCTGAACAAATTCCCATGGTTCTTTCGGCATTCTTAGAAGTTTAAAATCATTCCACGAGTATAGATCATCGGAATACATTATGTATAAATTTTCTCCTCCCTGCCTCGATGTAATTACAAATTTCCCGTTTATCTTTCTCGGGAATAATGCCATTCCTTTATCCTTAACGCCGGAACCGTGAAGCGTCCTTACACTATACTTAAAAAAATCTTTTGTCTCTATTAATTGAGTTCCGAATGATCTGCCGTTATATGCAGTATATGTTGCATAATAAGTTTCGTCTCCGTCATCTCCGGCAAATTTAACGAACCTTGCATCCTCCATTCCCACAGATTCGTTGACAGACAGCGGAAAAATTACTCTTTCGGATAACGACGTAACAGCATTAAAATTAATATCATAGTTAGAATCAATGATTTTTAGGAGCGAATCTTCAAAACTAATAGAATTGCCGGAATCTTTATTTAAAAAATATTTTTCCAGAATATCTTTTATTTCCTGCTTGGTAAATTGCCCCGGCAAATCATCAATAAATTCCTTTTGTTCAACATTCTCCGTCTTAATTCTTTCCATTAAAAATTGTTTGGAAAAAAGTTTTTGTTCATCTCTTTTAGGCAGATCTGCATATCTTGAAGGTGTATCGAAAAATATTTTATTATTTTCATCAATTATTCCCGTTCTAAATTCTATTGAAGAAATATGTCCTTCACCTGCTGCACGAAGGCTTAATATGAATCTCAGCATCCCGGGTTTTAAATCTCCTTGATCCGGATGAGGAATAATAGAAGGATTAAACAATGCTGCAGCTTCAATTGAATATTCTTTAGAGAAATAAATTCCTAATAATAACTGCCTTTCGGTTGTTAAAGACTCCGGGTAATCTATATGCTTCTTTACCTTATTAAAATTTTCCAGAAGTTTATTCTTGAAGTTTAAATGTCTTGAAGAATATTCATTCATTATTTTTTCAAGCTTACCGGCAGTTTCACTTTCCGTTAAACTTAAAACTCTTTCAATTACATTATTAATTCTTGCCGGACTTCCGGGATTAAAAAACTGCAAAACCACTCTTTGCGAATCCGGGAATAACTTCTTTTTAATTTTAGTTGATTTCATAATTTTCAATTCATTTATTATTCTTTAATTCCGGAAGAAGCCATGCTTTGAATAAAATATTTCTGGAAGAATAAATATGCTATAACAATAGGCAGAGCTAATAAAGTTGCAGCGGCCAATTTAACCCCAAGCTGGGATTCCGCTCCGCCCCCGACTGCAAACAATGTTACAAGCTGCGGCATAGTCATTAGTTTATCATTTCTTATTACAATTAAAGGCCAGAGTACATCGTTCCATGACATCATAAAAGTAATTATTCCAACGGTTACAAGTGAGGGAATGGAATTAGGCCAGAGTATTCTAAAAATAATTTGCAGATCACCGCAGCCGTCGATTCTTGCAGCATCAATTAAATCCTGAGGTATGCTTTTAAAATATTGCCGGAACAAAATTATACCGAGAGCATTCATCAAGTAAGGCACGATTAAAGCCCAGTATGTGTCTACCCATCCGAACTTAACCATTAGAATATACTGCGGGATTAAAGTAATCTGGAAAGGCAGCGTCATTGTAAAAATGATTACATAAAATATTAAATTTCTTCCTTTGAATTCAAGACGGGAAAGTGCATACCCGACCATGGAACCGAAAACAAGGACTCCTAATGTTACCATAGATGAAACAAACATACTATTAATAAACGACCTTGTGATTGGTATTGTACTAATCATTTGTTTGTAGCTGTTTAGTGTAATGGCAGTCGGCAGAAATGTTAACCTGCCGATTTCATTTTCCGGAGATACGGAAGCCAGCAGCATCCATATAAAAGGATAAAGAAAAATCAAAGCACCGGCAATTAATAATATGTAGAATAAAATTCTTTTCATTTATCTTTTTCAATAAACTTTTTTTGAATAACAACTACACCTAAAATTAAAACAGCAAAGAATAATCCGAGAGTTGCGGCATAACCCATATGGTAATAAAAGAATCCTTGTTTATAAATATAAAGCACTGCAGAGAGAGTGCTGTTTAAAGGACCGCCGCCCGTCATTATATACGGTTCAATAAAAAGAGAAAAACCGCCGATTGTTGATAAAACCACAACCATAAAAATCGTAGGATTTATCATAGGCAAGGTAATATTCTTAAATTTCTGCCAATGATTTGCGCCTTCCAGATCTGCGGCTTCGTAATAATTCTTTGGAACTGTCTGTAGGCCGACTAAAAACAAAATAATATATAGCCCTACATTCTTCCATGTAGCCATAATTGCAATTGAAGGCATTGCCCAGGAAGGATCCACAAGCCAGCCGATACGGCCCAAACCTATTGCAGTTAGTATCCTGTTTAACAGCCCCGTATCAAAACCGTAAAGCTGCTGCCACAAAATTGTTACTACTACTCCCGATACTATAACGGGCAGGAAAAAAGCTGCCCTGAAAAATCCTCTGAATTTTATCTTTTGATTTAATACCTCTGCAAGAAAAAGTGCAATAATAATTTGCAGAGGGATATTGATTACTAAAAATATTAAAGTGTTTCCGATAGACTTAATAAAGAATTCATCATGAATTAAGTGAACATAATTTGTTAAACCGGAATAATGCATCGGAGAAATAATATTCCACTTATTAAAGGTCAACAAAATAGAAAAGGCAACCGGGAATGCCACAAACAATAAAAAGTAGATGATGTAAGGAGACACCAAAAAGTAAGGCACTAATTTTTTTGAACTTATCTGCATAATTCGGTTCTCATTTCATATAAAGTAAGTTTACCTGCTTAGCAGCATCTTGAATAGCTGCTTTAGGTGATTTTTTTCCGTAAATTACGCAAGCTTCGTATTCCTGGGAAATTATATCGAATACTTCAATTAAATTAGGATACGGATCGGTTCCTTTAACATATTTTGCCTGCTTCGCAAACCCAATCATCTTCGGATGATCTCTAAAGTAATCCGCAAACAGTGAATCCGATTCTATATTTTTCCTTCTCGGAATTTGATTTGTCATCTCTAAAAATTTCAAGTCATTTTTCTTATCAATCATAAATTTAATAAACTCCCAGGCAAGCTGGGCGTTGGGACAAGTTTTAAATATTACAATATTTTTCGGATCGCAGTACGTATACACCGGCCCTTTATGGTTATCCGGTACGGGCATATGCGAAAAGCCGAACTTAAATCCTTTCGGTTTGAATTTGTTTGCATGGGCAATTTCCCATGGCCCGGTAAACCTGGTTGCAATTACTCCCGAAAGGAAAACATCCTGCCTAATCGAAAGCCTTTCTTTTGCAAAATAATTATGTGCGTACAAATTTCTTAAAAAGGAAAATACTTCTATTGCATACTTGTTATTAAAAGCAGCCCTGTCATCTTTTATTAAAGGTGCCCCGTTTGAAGCGGCAATGTATAAAGGATAAAAATCAAAAAATCTCTGCCACCATGTAACCAATACTTCGGAATACCCGAACCATCTATCTACATAACCGTCTTTGTTTATGCTTTCCTCTTTAAATTTTTGGGAAGCAGCGTCGAACTGACTGTAAGTTGCCGGCGGTTTTTTTAATCCCAGATGCTTAATAATTCCTTCATTATACATTAACATTATAGGGTTAATTTTCCAGGGGACCTGATAAATATGTCCGTCGCGGCTGGTTACTTCTTTTATAACATTGCTGTCGCATCTCGAATAAATAAATTTTTTAAATCCTTTCAAAGTGTCTAGAGCAACAAGCACGCCTGCACGAGCATAATCTTCAACATCTCCCTGCCACATGTTGGAATATACATCGGGAGTAGTTTTACCGACAACTGCTGCTAAAATTATTTCCTCGCTGGATTGCCCTTCGGGAACAGGCTGGAATGAAATTCTTTTAGACGGATGATTTTTATTCCATTCTTTTACAATAACTCTTGCAAAAGCAATTTCCTGAGTGTTATTACTTGACCAATAAATAAGATGGTTGGGATTCCTGTTACTTTGCGAACTGCATGAAAACTGTAATAAAACAAATGATAATAATATAAATGTTTTTAGTAAATTTTTTATCATATTAATTTGAAGTAATTACACTCTACCCGCTAAGTTAAAATGAATTTGAAAAAAGTTATTATGGCTTCAACTTTATCGAGATAAGGAATCCTAATTTATTATTAAGTTTCGGAATTCTTAACTTCCGATTTTTAATTTTTTAACTGAACTTACGCAGGAAGAGAGACGGCATCTTTTCTTTTGAAGAAGAATTAGATAAAAGTTTTATTTCATTCAAAGAATAAATAGTTATTCTTTCCATAAAAGATGCCATCTCTTGCTCATATACATTTTGCGTAACTTCAGTTGTTAACTTACTCAAATGCCTGCCAGAAATAATCTATAGATGGATAAGCAGGATGAGGAAAAGTTCCGCCTTTCTTTACAACATAAACATCAATTGCACGCGGATCATTCGAGTCCTGGACTTCCAGTTCTTTAAGAACATTTTCATTTATATGCACCGCATATTTTATTCTTAACTTTTGAAGTTCGCGGAATATTTTTACTATCAGAGCCTGCTGTTTATCTTTGTACTTGCTTTTTACTGAAGTCGGCAGTTCAATATTTAAGCCGATAGAATGTGCAAGCTTATCTCTTACAACCGCATAAACTATTTTGTCCCTCCACCAATTTACCTGCTGCTTAACAACGGGAATATTTTGGAAACCTCTTTCGTATGCTCTCTGAACCAGCAAATGATCTCTAACCATTTGCCAAATTAATTGTTCAAGCGAGGAAGAAAAATGGTTAAAACTTTGTTCGTCAAATTTCAGATATTCATCTCTCATCCTGTACCAATGTAAAAAATCATCCATGGTAATTTTAGAATCGTTTAACTGTACGAGAGGCAAGGTTCCGAATTGGGCTTTGGAAAGTGATTTGAAATATTTTAATTCTTTCTCCATCCTGCTGTTCAACTTCCACTCATCGAATTTCTTTTTAGGCAAGACGTAATTTCCCATATAAGAGCGAAGTATATCAAATGCTCTTCCCTGTATAACAGGGTTATGCTCAAGCATTAAAGTTCTTACATACATATCCGAAAGCTTATCCGATTTTTGCAGCTTAAGAGCCTTTTTAGCATCGTATTCTTCTTTTTCAAAAGCAGTTTGAGTTGTTACGGCATTCTGCCAAATATCTATTAATTTAACAATGTACCAGCCGTCCGGCCCATGCACAGGTTTAGAGACTTCACCGACTTTTAAACTATCAACAATCTTCAACATCTCAGGGTTTCTAATACTTATCTTAAATTTAGTCATCGTCATAGAGCGCTGATCTTTATAAACCGAATCTCTTATTTGTTCATCGAACAAAGAATCAAACGAAAGGCCTTTATTGAAGCCGGTTAAATAATATTTTAAACTATCCTTTGTCGGCGCAAACAACCATTTTAATTGATAGGTAACGCGCTTTTCCGCAATAGCAGTATCAAGTTCACTGCTTGTAATTTTCACCTTATTATAAATATCTTTATAAAACATTTGATTGGAAGCCAGGTCACCTTCAATTGCGGAAAGTAAATTTTTTACTCTGGAAGAATCTGCATAACCCTCTGCATATCCTTTAAGTGCCAGAAGCTTTTCATCAATCATATATTTTAAATAACGGCTTTTTGAATGTTTTCTCCTTTTGGCAAATGCAGGACCAAAAGCGTAGCTAGTCATGAATTCTCTAACAGTGATTTTTTTATTCCCCACCGTAGCCAGAACTTCATTACCCTTTGGTGTGTTATAGGCTGTGTCAAAATTAATTTTGGCCTCAGAAGATGCATCATTTTTTGAACCTGCATATGCATGGAAACCGCATGATAGAAAGATTAGGATAGTTGAAGGAAGTATCCATTTATATATAAAACTATTACGAACCATTTAATTACTTTAAAATTTAATACCAACCGAAAAAATATTAACACTCTTTAGTCTGCCGAAATCTCTATAAGCATAATCAAACTTTACAATATCCGTACTAAACAACATTTTGGAGTTAAGTCCTACCCCAAAGGAAAGGCCGCCTTCTCCGTCTTTCAAAAAGAGCGATTGATAACCGCCCCGCAGGAATAAAAATCCCTTATATGAAAATTGTGTTCCTACATTCAAGCTTTCATAATTATCACTTGGGTGCAGAGCATCCAGAGCAAATGTCCATTTGTAATTATCTGTGTTTATAGCATTAGTGGAAACACCAATTCTAAAAAGCAACGGCAGATTCCATGAACCCAGATCGATGCTGTATGGAATTTGATCGTTTGTACCAAGCTGTTGCGGGGCTACGCTGCTAAAAGTCCTTGTGTCTATGCCGGATAATTTCATTGCCGTGCCGAAATTGGAAATTGAAGCACCGATTACCATCCCGCCGAACAAATCTGTTCTAAACTCCGTTCCTACATCTACCGCAAAGGCGGAAGCGGTCATGTGCCAAATACTTTCCTGAATAAACTTTGCAGTCAATCCCACCGAAAAACGATCCGTTAAGGCTCTTGCATAAGAAACTCCGAGAGCTATATCTCCGGCGCTAAAATATTCGCCGGTCCCTTCGGGTTGTTCTACGGTTCTTACCTTCTGGTCAGGCATGGAAAGAGAAGTAAAACTGAATCCCAAAGTTCCGAACTCATCCAACGGCAAAGCCAGCGCAGCATAATCCAAATTTGTCTGAGCCAGCCATTGAGTATGTACTACATCAACCTCATTCTGCTGCAGTAATGCCGAACCGGCAACATTCCAGTATAAGGAAGTTGCATCGTTAGCCATACTTACATACGCACCGCCCATTCCGTTTGCTGCAGCACCCACACCAATCTCCAGAAAAGTAGCTGCGGAAGTACCAACTTTGGATACATTGCTCTGCGCAAAAACAAGAGACAATGGAAGAAAGAAAATCAGGAAAAATTTTTGTAAAAATTTCATTTTCATAAAAACCTCTATATCAATTCCTATTCGAGCTTTACTATAAGATAGTGTTACGCAACTCGACAACTTGGCAGTCATGGTCTATACCTTGACTGAGTTATAAAATTTATTTGTTACGGAATTATCCGTGACAACCCGGCTCATTACTTTAGCAACGTGTCCATACAGCCGCAGGAATAATTATCTGTTATTTAATAATTGCAAACCTGCCGATTTTTTGTCCGAGTGAACCGGCATCAACCTGGTAGATGTAAATACCGAACGATATATTCATACCGTCTTTAGAAATAAGATTCCACGGTTCCTGCCCGTTAGCCAAACTTGCATTATGGTGTAATGTTTGCACAAGGTTGCCGCTTAATGTATATATTCTAATAGTGCACTTTGCAGGAAGATGAATGAAGTAAATTCTTCTTATACCTCTTCCTACTTCTTGAGAAGCCGGCTCCCACGAAGCAGCAGCAGGATAAGGATTAGGTACAACAGCTACATCCTGCAAATCCTTGTTGAATTTTGCTTTACTAAAATAGGCAGACTTTGTTGTGAACTGATAATATTCTCCGTTCCTAAACGGCTTGGTTGTAACAATTTTAAAAACATCACCCGGCTGCGGCGGCTTTTGGTCGGCTGCTGTAATTGATGTATCCTGGAACAGCGAAAACGACCAGCCGACATGCCGGTTTAAATTACTTGTAACTCTTGCGCCTAATGAATCCCCGGCAACAATAAACAATGCATCACCCGCATCAAAAATGCCGTTTTTATTTAAATCCTCAAAGATAAACTGCATGTGCGGAATATTATCCGTTAAGTCTTTTACAATTATATCAGTAACTTCAGGCTTTGAAAAAACCGAAGCGGGATAAGATGTATCTCCTTTTCCCGGTTGTGTAAAATCAATTTCAAAGTCAGCCGGAAAATTTACTCTTTGTCCTTGAAATGCACTGGCATATCTTGAATCGAAACCGACCTGCGGGATGTAATTACTGTTTCCTTTTACCCATCCGGTTTGAGTCTGATCTATTGTTATTGAAGTATCATTCGTCAAATTCAAACTCATTCCTTGTTCAACCGGGGTTACCACATTGTTTCCGTCAAACGGTGTAAATTTAATTAATGTGTCCATCGTAGAATAATTTATTAGTTCGTATGACGGGTTAGCATCAGTATGAAACGGAGTATTTTCCTTAAATACAACGCGGTACGTATCATAGTTTTTAATTGAATCAGGATTTAGGATATCAACTTTTAATGTGCCTGTACCGGGACCGCTAGCCTGGAAGTTATTTACATTCGGGGGAACATAACCGGCGCTAGGAGCCCTTGGAGTTACTGCCGCAGTGTTAACATCCGTTGTAACCTTCCCGTTTGCATCAACCTTAATAATTGTCGTTGTTTCCGCGGGTGGAATTCCTTGTACCTGGCCATTAATGTTCGTCTCTATAAATCCCTTATCATATGCAGACACTGCATAATAATAAGTCTGGCCATTAACAACATTAGTATCTATATATGAATGCTGAAGGCCTGAATCGTCCCCAAGATAAAACATTGCGCCGTTTACCGAAATAGGAAATAATCCTTTAACACCGTCTTTCAAATCGAACTGAGCAATAGGCTGCCTAAAGGTTGGGGTTCCGTAGGCATCGGTTATAATCTTATCCTCAATAAAGTTAGGCTCGGTAGACCTGTAAATACGATAGCCTTCAAAATTTACTCTTTGGTAAAATTTATCAAATGTATGTTCTGCTCTGCTGTCCCAATAAAGTGTAACTTTATGATTTCCGGGAATTGCAGTTAAAATCGGCTTGTCGGGAGGCTTTGCAAAATTGTAATTTGCATTGTATATAGCCTGGATAGTTTGCTTCCTTCTAAACAAATCATCTTTATTTATTCCGAATAAAAGCGCCATTGAAAAACGCTGAGTAGCTCCAGTTTCTTCGGGTTGACCCTGCTGCATAGAATATGTATTTCTGCCGTCCATATGAAACAAGTAGCTTGAAAAGAAATTACCGAGATTAACGCCTACAAGCGATTGACCGTGAGGAGCAGGCAGTGCGGAAAGTGCCGCCCAATTCCTTTCATCATTGTTTAGATCATAAGTATGTACGGCAAAAATTGCAAACCCCGTTAAACCTAATTGATCGGATTCATCTTTATCAAGAATTCCAAAATCCGGTTCACCTTGATCGGGTCTTAAATTTCCTTGGGTTCCGTTTGCATCAGGTCCGGTATAACCCGGGTCCAGAGGACCGATTCCATCGCTTCCCACATCATCATAAGCAGGATCCCAGTTGCCGTTTTCATCTCCCGGCCACCATAATTTATCTTTAATTGCCGGAAGTTCACTTAAAGATGTATAATTAAAATATTTTTTGAATTCTACAGTGTCGTGTGTTGCTGCAAAAGCTGCATACACGCCGCCTGGCGGAACAGGTTTAACATTGTATAGCTTTTCCAATCTGGCAGCATATGGTGAAGACGCTTCGAAAATTGGACCGTGATATTGAGGATAACGCGGCCAGGTAGCTGCCGGGTCCGTACGGCTTTCATCAATCATTCCGTCATGGTCATTATCTATACCGTCATAGCTTATTCCGGGGCTTTCCAGGAATGCATAGCCCGCATACCCAACCGGACTCCAATGCCCCGGACTGCCGTAAGGAACGGTTGACCATGCATAAGAGATATTAAGTACCTGATCATAATCTCCTGCATTATTTGAAGAGTTGTCATGCCCGCCTATTCCCCAATCCACATATTGAGCAAATAAAGTTTTGGGATAATCGGTTGTTCCCATATTTGTTATTTCGTAATACCAAAAG
>JBJKQP010000008.1:0-5702 GCA_046705105.1 Ignavibacteriaceae bacterium
GCGGAACGGTTGTTGACGTAAATAAAAATTCGATCCAGGAGATGCAAGTAGTTACGGGTGCCTTTAATGCCGAATACGGACAGGCAATGAGCGGTATTGTTAATATTGCAACTAAAACCGGCGGCGACCAAACACACGGCAACTTTACTATTTACGGCGGAAGTTATGTAACAAGTAATTCTAACATTTTCAACGGCCTTCAAACAATTAATCCTTTGTCAGACCAATGGATTGAGGGCTCGCTTAGCGGTCCAATAGTTCAGAATAAACTTTTTTATTATTTTGATGCCAGATATTCTTATGATGGAGGATATATATATGGTCAAAGGAAATATAATATTTGGGATATAACAAATTCGCAAGCAGCAAATGAAAATGATTGGACTATTCAACAGACGGGGGATAATAAATGGGTTCCTATGACCCCGCTTCATGAAGCATTTATACAAGGCAAGCTTACTTATAAAATATCTCCTCAGTTCAGAATTTCCTACGATTATATGCTTGATAACTCACGCGGAAAAGACTTCGATTATTTTAATACAGGTAATGGTTTTGGTTATAAGTATAATCCCGACGGGCAGATAAGTAATTTCAAAAAAGGATATCTGAACACTTTAACTTTAACGCAAACATTAAGCAGCAAGACTTATTATAAAATCGGGTTATCATATTACTTTAGAGATTTTAGAGATTATCTGGACACCAGCGCTTTCTCTTTTTCCGATTTATTTACGAGGAAGGATCCTTTCAACCAGCATTACGTACACACTGCTTTACTAACTGCGCCGGAAGCTTCGTTTTATACCGGCGGTACGAATATGTACCATGGTGTGCGTAATACCAACACTTATGTATTGAAGTTTGATATTACCAGCCAGGTTACTCAAAACCACGAAATTAAAGCCGGGATTTTATTTAATCAATATCAGCTTTTCCTGCATAATATAAATCTTCATATGTCTAGTGTTGATAATAACCGGGACCCCATAACAGATCATATTCCGTATTTGGAGCAGCCTGTTGTTATTCCTTCAATTGAAAGCTCCGATAACCTGGAGTACCTGCACAAACCTTGGCAATTTTCAGCTTATGCCCAGGATAAAATGGAATACAGATCTTTAATAGTTAATTTCGGTTTAAGGTTCGATTATTTCCATCCCGACGGCCAGGTATTGGCAGATCCTTCCGATCCGAATGTTTATTTACCTTTAAAGCCCCAAAACCAGGATAGTGTGGTAGCCCCTGGTGGAACTCATGCACAAGCAGTTGCTAAAAGAATGACCTACTGGTACAAGAATGCTTCCAATAAATGGCAGCTAAGCCCCAGACTCGGCGTTGCATTTCCTATTACTGAAAGAGGTATTGTTCACTTTTCATACGGCTTGTTTTTCCAAATTCCTTCTTTTGAAAGATTATATGAGAATCCGGGTTACAAGCTTCCTGTTACCGGCGGCAGTACAAACCTCGGCATAATAGGTAATCCTGATCTTAATCCCGAGCAGACAACAAGCGGAGAATTAGGATTGCAGCAGCAGTTAACAAATGATCTTGCTATCGACATAACCGGTTTCTTTAGGGATATAAAAAACCTGGCAGGGACTTTAAATCAAATTCAATATGTATTCGGCGGATCAAAAATATACAGTGAATATGTTAACTCGGATTACGGGTTTGTACGCGGAATAGTTCTGTCCGTTGATAAAAGATTCAGCGGCGGATTTTCTGCTAATTTGGATTATACATTTTCTATTGCTAAAGGTAACGAATCAGATCCTTATACCGCCTATGATCTAAGAAATAGCGGCACTCAGCCGCCCACTCAATTAATACCTTTGAATTGGGACCAGAGGCATACTGTAAATGTAACTTTAAATTATGCAAATACCGATGAATGGGGGGGAAGCCTTATTTTCCAATACGGTAGCGGATTGCCTTATACCCCGCTAAACATTATTAGTGTAGGTGCTTTGAATACTAACTCCCAAAGTATGCCTGCCACTTATAATTTGAATTTACGTTTGTATAAAGACTTTAAAATCGGAGCTTCAACACTTTCGGTATTCTTAAGAGTGGACAATGTTCTGGATACAAAAAATGCTTTACAAGTTTATACGGATACCGGGCAGCCGGATTGGTCATTGCAGGAATTACAGCAAATTGCAATAAATCCTCCGCAAAGAGTTTCTACGGTTCAAGACTGGTATACACGTCCTAATTATTATTCGGCTCCCCGAAGAATACAATTTGGATCATCAATTACATTTTAATGATGCAGGTTAACAGTATGCGAAAATTATTAATTTTTACTTTTGTTTTAATAACGGCAAGTTTTGTCTTTGCACAGGAGCAAAGCCAGTTTATTCAATGGGCAAAGACTCATCGAGGCAACAGTTTGTATACTAGGTTCGGCATACTTAACGGAAATAGGATTGCAATAACTTTTCGTAGTGACGGATCGATTTCAGGTACTAATCCTAATGATATTAGAGGAGCCTGGCCTTACCCGCAAACTCAAGACGGGTATATAGGTGACGTAACTCCGTTGGTAGGAATACAGATTCCTATAAGAGATTATAACGGCGACGGCATACCGGATACTCTTCATTCCGTAACAATTTCTCCCGGACCAAGATCAGGGCAGGCTGCTAAAACGGATCCTAGAGACGGACACTTTCAGGGATTTGAACCTGAACCAGGATACGTTAATTTAAATCAAGATACGGTTGCCATGAGCCAAATTCCTTCTTCGTGGCCTACTTTCTGGCCTGATCATCCGGATTGGGTTGATACTACCGGCAAGGCTGTTTGGGACGGTTTCTTTGGTAAAGGTGTAATAAGGGCAGACCAGGAAACCTATTTTGTAATGGATGATGCTATGGATACAAGTCCTCAAATAAGAACAAACTTTTTGTTCCATCCCGATTCAACCGACACTACCCGCAACGGTATGGGACTGGTTGTAAGAGTTAGAGGAATGCAGTGGTCTCAAGTGCAGGCCCAGGATGTCTTATTCTGGCTTTATGATATTACAAACATCTCAACAACAAATTATCAAAAGGTGGTCTTCGGTGAAATTGTAGGAGGATGCGTAGGGGATGTAGGCCAAAATTATGTTGACTGCGGTGACGACCTAGGATATTTTGATTTGAACAACAACTTAACATATACGTGGGACAGTAATGATCAAACATCCGATCCTTTATGGATTCCTTTAAACCAGGTATTGCCCGGTGTGCGTACAAATATCGGGTACGCAGGATATGCATACCTGGAAAGCCCCGGAAACGGATTTGACGGGATAGATAATGACAACGATGCTGTTGATCCGAACAGTCCTGTTTTTCAGGAAAACGATTTTACCTTTAGTTCGGCTACAAATTCTTATGTTGCTACTAGAACTCTTCATAGGAATGATGCGGGAACAAATTCCAACTGGCCTGATAACAAAATAGTTCTTATCAACCCGGATAATTATGCAAGAACAGTAGTTAACCTCGATACTTTATTGAAAAGTACAACCGATACCGCCGTTGTTTATTCTCTCGGAGTTGCTTATAAAATTTATGATGGTGAAACTTTATACGAAATACCAAATAACGGGTTAGATGATAATCTTAACGGAATAATTGATGAGAATAGAGACCTTCACTATAAAAGAGTTTTTAAAGACAGAAACGGAAACATATTAAAACAGGAAATAAGACCACTTGCATATAGAGACTATTTTACGGGCGCAGGAATGGATAATACTCTAATTGATGAGCGAAGAGACAGCGGACCGGGACAGATGGTTTCCGGTTGGGTTCCGGATTATAGCCAGCAGCCGGATCCTATTACAGGTAAATATCCGGGTAAAGTAGAAACACATTGGTCCGGTGATGAAAACGGCGATTGGAACAGGCTGAAAGATGATGTTGGGGCAGACGGTTTGCCCAACACACACGATATGGGAGAAGGAGACGGAATTCCAACCGAAGGTGAGCCGCATTTCGATAAAACGGATGTTAACGAATCCGATCAGATTGGATTAACAAGTTTTAACTTTTTTAATCAGACACAATCACCTCCGATGAATAACAACGAAACTCTCTGGAACAGGATGAAACCGGGTTACTTTGATGTTATTCCCGCATTGCCTCAGGACGGTGATTTTATTTATGCATCAGGTTATTTCCCTTTGCTTGCAGACCGTACCGAGCGTTTTTCGTTAGCCTTGGTATTTGGAGCAGACAGTGCCCATATTTTTAAGAATAAACAAATTGCACAAAAAATTTATAATGCTAATTATGATTTCTTAAAACCTCCGCCAAAGCCTCAATTAACAGTTGTACCGGGAGATAAAGAAGTTACATTAATTTGGACCAGCAATGCGGAAAATTATACTGCATTCCAGGGATATAAAATATACCGTTCTACGGATCCCGGCTTTACGGAAGGCGGCGGTTCACCAATTGCAACCTTTGATATTAAAGATAGCATATGGGGATATTTTGTTCCCTCAACGCAAGACCTTGCCGAACTTCCTAGGTTTTATCTCGGAAGTAATACCGGCTTGGTTCATAAATATGTTGACACTCATTTACAAAACGGACAGCGTTATTATTATGCAGTAACAGCTTATACGGCCGGGGATGCAAGAAATAATATATATCCTGCCGAAGATCCTAAATTTATTACGGTAAACAGTAACGGTACCGTTCGCAGGGATGTTAATACTGCCGCTGTTGTTCCGCATTCTTCCGTAGCCGGATATGTCGGACCGGAAGCGCCGAGTTTACTTGGTCCTGCACCGGGTACTTCTTCTTTTGGTACCGGAAAAGTATACTTAAACGTAGTTAATCCCGGTGCCGTTAAGGATAAAACTTACAGGGTTACCTTTGCATCGGATATAGTTAATTACATCCCGATTACTACTTCTTATTCCGTAGTAGATTATACTAATCCAAATTTACCTGATACCATACTAACCGCACCGATATCAGCTAATATGGATCCCGGTGAGCAAGACAAATACATGTTTGACGGAATGTATTTAACAGTAGATAATGCATGGAAAGTAGCATACGATACTGCAACTTCGGGGTGGAATGTTCATTACACCGCGAAAAATTATACCGTAGCATTCAATGCTTTTTCACTTGGTTCGGTAAAAGAAAAAGGTTTGGCTTACCCTGCCGATTATAATATGGTATTCGATCCTAGCCCGGCTCCTTCGGATACTTCTTCCCAATTAATTATTACAAGGGTAGACAATAGCGGTAATCCTACGGGGCCGTTTACAATTCCTAAATCTTCTACAAACTTTAGAATTTATGATGCGGTAACAGGTAATCCGGTTTCATATGCATATCTGCCGGGCAGTATTCAGAATACTTTTTCATACTTATCCAGGATAATTTTCCTGCAAAACACAAAAACTTCCGGCGGAAAAGATACAACAATAATTACATGGTATATGCAGGTACTCGGGAATGATACTACTTTCCATCACCCCACAACCGGTGATACATTAAAGATAAGGGTATCAAAACCGTTTTCCAATGCGGATGTTCTTCAAATAACTACAAAGGCGGCAACAGTAGATAATAAAACGGCAGGCTCCCAGTTGGATAAAATTCGCGTTGTGCCTAATCCGTATCTTGCTGCCACAAGCCAGGAACAGCCGCTTCCTCCAACAATTACAAGCGGGAGGGGCACCA
>JBJKQP010000009.1:0-4102 GCA_046705105.1 Ignavibacteriaceae bacterium
TTCGAGGTTTTCTAAATTAGCAAAAGCATTACAAGTATATATTAAATAATCACTAATACTGGTTAACTAAAACCGGTAAAATAAAAAGCGTACATAACAAGCGGGTCAACCCGACCGCCTAATCGCAAGCGGCAATTTTAAGATTTAAAAGGTAGTCATTCCGTTTCAGCATTCAGTTTAACGTAGTCTTGCTAAGCGGCATAGTTGCAGCCGGTGCGTACAAAGAAAAATACGCACCGTCTGTTTAAACATTTGGCGTTGTCTTGTTAAGCAGCATAGTTGTTTCGGGGCGGACGGGTTACCCGCAAGGCCGTTATATGCTTTATAATATTTAAGTAGTGTAACAAAAAAATGGTGAAGAAATGAAAACACAAAATTTATTTACAGCTTTAATATTTACAGTTTTAATTTCCTCTTGTGATCATTCGGTTGAACCTGATGTAATAAATTATCATAACAAAATTCTATTTACATCTAGTCGTAGTGGTAAATCCCAACTATATATGATGAATCCAAATGGAACAGATATAAAACAAATAACCAGTGGGCAATATTCACATAGTAATGGAAGATGGTCTCCAGATGCAAAACAAATTGTTGCCGGGACAGATGAAAATTGGAATACCGCTTGTTACTCTCAATTGGTAGTAATGAATTCTGATGGAACAAATAGACAATTGCTCGGTTGCGGCGGGCAAATGTCTTGGTCACCAGATGGGAAAAAGATTGCTTTTTCTTTTTCTCCTCAAGCAGAACTTGGAGATAGAAGCCGGTATATATTTATAATATGTTCTGATGGTACCGGAACTATTCAATTAACAGATTCTTTAGGTGTTCGAGACGATACACCTAGCTGGTCACCAGATGGAACCACAATTGCATTTTCTTCTGATAGAGATTACCAAACTGGGCCTTATAGTGAAATATATCTGATGGATTCTGATGGAAACAATCAACGCAGATTGACAAATCTGGGATTAATTTCAGGTAGTCCTCAATGGTCACCAGATTGCAATTCAATTTCGTTTGTCGCAAATGGTATTTGTTTAATAAACAAGGATGGCACAAACTTCAGACGAATAACAGAAGAATTTAAAGCAAATATAGGTGGATATGGTTCTCCAAAGTGGTCACCTGATGGAAATCAATTAGTTATTACTTGGAATGCTGCCAATGGAAATAGATACTCCAGTATTTTCATTATTAATACTGATGGAAGTGGACTAAAACAAATTTTTGATGACTCAACAGCTTACGCATCTGATTGGTCAAAATAAAAAATAAACGGACGGCGCTGGAACGCCGCCCACTGTAACGGCAAATAAATTACATTCAGCAAGATGTTTAACACGCAGTAAATCTGTGTGCGTTTTTATTTGCCGGTACAATCTACAAAACCAAATATTTCTTTCAAAGTTATTTTGAAAGGAGGTGATGTATTATGATTGTGCTGAAATAAGCCTCTATTTAATTAAAGATTTTTTTAAAAAATGATTTTTACTAAGGAGATATTATTATGAGAAACTTTATATCAGTTATTTTGTTTACTATTCTATTCGGTATTTATAATCTTACTGTAGGTTAGTTTCGTCCTGATTCAGTTCAGTTAACGGCACTGTCCAACCTTCAGCAAAAGATGAATAATTCTCTGGGAGTTCATTGGAATAACAAAAACGGAACTCCTGATATTATTACCCTCGAAAAACCTCACTCATACTCTACCGATCCAACTACTTCTGCAAAATTATTTCTGAATGAGGTAAAAGGTCTTTTGAAGAAAAAAGAAGTGGATGATGAGTTCGTTCTTCAGAGGGCAAATAAAGATAGCAGTATACAATATATTCACTTTGAACAGTCATATAAAAATGTTCCCGTACTTGGCGGGAATTATGTAATTACTGTTTTACCTGGCGGAAAAGTACAATCGGCTTTGGGAAATTTCCACAAAGACATTTCAATAGGTGTAACACCAAAATTTAATGTTATTCAAGCATTTACATCTGCTAAAGAAAATCCGCCTAAAAATCTTACGTTAGTAGATTCTCTAATATCTTCCAGATTGATTATTTATCCCAAAGATAGTTCATACTTTCTTGCCTGGGAATTGCGAATTCCAACTTCTCAACAAGGTGAGGATTGGATTTATATAATCAATGCATCTGATGGAAAAATATTTAGCAGTCAAAGCACTGCAATCAACGAGATTTATTCACAAGCAAATGTATATTTGCATCATCCATATATTGATGCAAGTTACACTCACATTAGCCCGATTAATGACAATCACTCTGGTTATCTGCAAGGGACTTACGCAAATGTAGTTAATGATGCAACTTCACGAGCATACAGTAATCTTTATAATTTTGCTTATTCAACAAGCGATACGCATTTTGATGAAGCAAATCTTTTTTATCAGATTGACAATTTTCGGCGGGACTATTTGAATGAAATAGGTTTCAATGCATTCTCACAAATTACGGCCCATGCTCACACATACTTTTCAGGCGGACCTAATGCAATGTATTCTTCTAACCAGCTTTGGTTTAGTGATGGACAAGGAGTCACAGGATTTAATTCCTTTGCACGAGAAGATAAAGTAATTATGCATGAATATACTCATGCAGTTACGGATTATATGGCTCATCTTTATAATACAGCTTATGGAGGATATAATGAAACTTATGCAATACATGAAGGAAATTCAGATTATTATTCAGCTTCATACACCGGCAGAACTTTATTAGGAGAATATTGTTGTTATGGTTATCAAGATTATCAACGAGATCTTTCCAATCCAAGGATTGCAAATTATTCTCAATACCAGCAAATATTTAATCAAAATAATGGTGTTGAACCACACGATGGAGGAGAACTTTGGTCTGCAACTCTTTGGGATTTGAGAAATTCCGGTACAGGTGTTGGTCAATACTATGCAGATATGCTAACATACAGAGGCTTAAATGGAATACCAACCAATAGTAGTTTCCTCCAATATCGGCAGGCAATAATAAATGCTGATAATAATTATTATGGAGGTTTACATGTAAGTACGATAAGGCATATATTTTATCTTAGAGGAATTGGCGCTGATAATTTAAGTGTAAGTATAAGCGGACCTTCTTCTATTTATCATCCTAATAAGGGTCAACCGGACCAGATTTATACTTGGTATGCAGTAGTTTCCGGTGGTTCATCTCCCTATAGTTATTCGTGGTATTGGGACGGCAATTATGTAGGAAGCGGTTCATCATATTCGGTTACTCTTAGATATGCTGGTGATCATTCGCCAGTCAATCATACTTTGAGAGTCAATGTTAATGATGGTTCTTCTCAAAATGCAACCTATAGCAAAACAGTTACTGAATATTATGGGGTTATTTTGCCAAAGCAGAATGAAATGTCAGAAAACTCATTATTGCCTGAGCAATTCTATGTTCAACAGAATTATCCAAACCCTTTTAACCCGGCTACACAAATAAATTATGCTTTACCCACTTCTGCAATGGTTAATATTAAAGTATACGATTTATTAGGTCGGGAAGTTAGGGAAATGGTTAATGAACAAAAAGAAGCCGGATTCTATACTGTAAACTTTAATGCTTCAAATCTAAGCAGTGGAATTTATTTATATAGAGTTGTCGCTCAAAATGGAGAGAAAATATTGTTCACAGAATCGAAAAGAATGATACTAATTAAGTAAAAATTAAATTATTTTAATCTAATTTTATTTTTAGAAACTGCCCCGATAATTAAGGGCAGTTTCTCATTTTTAAAATCGCATATAACAAGCGGGTCAACCCGACCGCCTAATCGCATACGGCAGTTTTAAGATTTAAAAGGTAGTCGTTCCGTTTTGGCATTCAGTTTAACGTAGTCTTGTTAAGTAACATTCTTGCAGCCGGTGCGTGCAAAGAAAGATACGCACCGTCTACTAAAACATTTGGGGTTGTCTTGCTAAGTAGCATTTTTGTTCCGGGGCGGACGGGTTACCCGCAAGGCCGTTATATGCTTACTTGCTGGCAATAGTTTTAGTAAACTTACTTCTCTGATATTAAAGGAACTAATATTTTATAAAACGGCACAATATTTATAAAGTAAAAAT
>JBJKQP010000010.1:0-5359 GCA_046705105.1 Ignavibacteriaceae bacterium
AATTATCATCTGGCCTATTTTATCTCGAAGTGTTACCTGCGAAAAAGAAATAGAATTAATGATTATAAAAAATAAAATTACTTTTAAGACAAGATTCCCTGTAACAATTTTTTTCAATATTTCTCCCTGCCGTAATTGGAAAACAAGATTTATTTAATAGAGCTTCTAACTTAATAAATATTATGCTTCAGATATAATCCCGGCTTAATTATTTTAATAAATATTTTTTTTACTATTGCAATTGGCTAAATTAATCGGTAAAGCATATTAGATATTTTGCTGATAATTCATCCATTCGAATTTGCTGAATGAAGTACATACATCAAATAAGGTAATGAGGTTAAGTAATTTGATATCAGATTTGTTACTAAGGTCAAACAACAGATAAGGTTTTGATTAAACTTATTAAGGAAACTTTAATAAATATATCAACCTTAGTAACTAACAATAACTTTACACATTTTAACCTTATGGGCTTATTGTTATGTAAAAACATATGTTTCATAATCTGAGTCTACCGTGGCGAATTTCTCAAATAATTAATATATTAAGATTTCTAATATACTTAGACCCTTAAGCTTAAATAAAGTTAAAAACACAATGATTAAAAGGAGGGACATAAATGGAAGGCAATCAAAATCCTGCTGCAGAGGATAATAAGAAAGAAAAGAAACACCACAACGGTGCATCTAAAGGAAAAAATAACGGCGTAAGCGGCGGTGTTTACGGATTGGCTTTTGTAGGGGCCGCAATATATTTTATTTCCCATGCCACATCATTCTGGATGGGTGTATTGGGTTTTTTAAAAGCAATCGTCTGGCCTGCAATTCTTGTTTACAAACTGCTAGAGTTTCTTAAAATGTAAACTCAAACAAACAACGAGGTATGTCTCTCAATAACGCGGTTGTTGTTTACTGCTGCTGCAATTGCATTTCTTGTCCCTATTATTACCATCAGCCTTTGTGCTCTTGTAACAGCAGTGTAGAGCAAATTTCTCTGAAGCATAACATAGTGTGAGGTTGTTAAAGGGAGTATAACACATGGATATTCGCTTCCCTGGCTTTTATGAACTGTTATTGCATAAGCAAGTGTAATTTCATCAAGATCATTTATATCATATAAAATAATTCTGCCGTTCATCGATACCTGCAATGCTTTGGATTCCGGATCGCTCCCGGTTATAATTCCAAGATCGCCGTTAAATATTTCTTTTTCATAATTGTTTCTAAGCTGCATTACTTTATCGCCTAGTTTATAAATTGAATCTCCCCGTTTTAAAATTATTTGTCCGTCATTTAAACCGTTTTGTAATTCTTTATTTAAGTTTATTGTACCGAGCTTTCCCCTATGCATTGGAGTAATTACCTGTATTTCGCTAACCGGATCAAAATTATATTTACTCGGAAGCCTTTCACTGCTTAGCTCAAGAATTAATTCGGATATTTTACTTTCATCATTTTCATAAATAAAAAAGAAATCGCCTTCTCTTTTATTATTCAAATCAGGAAATTCACCCTTGTTTATTTGGTGTGCCGCAACAATTATTTTACTCTTTTCACTTTGCCTGAATATTTTATTCAATTTTATAACCGGTATAATTCCGGAATTTATCATATCGGAAAGTATGTTGCCGGGACCAACGGAAGGAAGCTGGTTCGAATCCCCGACCAGTATAAGAGTTGTCATATCGCTAACTGCATTTAATAAATGATACATTAATAAAGTATCAATCATAGACATTTCATCAACGACTAATAAATCTGCTTCAAGCATATTATCTTCATTTATATTAAAAACTTCCATTGTAGGATTATATTCCAGGAGACGGTGAATTGTCTTTGCTTCACGTCCGATAACCTCGGACATTCTTTTTGCAGCTCTTCCGGTTGGTGCGGCAAGCAGAATTTTCTTATTCATTTTTTCATAAAGACGAATAATACCTTTTAACGTTTCGGTTTTACCTGTGCCGGGTCCGCCGGTTAAAATTAATATTTTTTGTTCTAAAGAACTTCTAATGGCCGTAATCTGTTCTTCAGTAAATCTTCCAGGTTTAATTCTTAATAATTTTAATTCGGACTCTTTCACAGGATTGAATATATCGGCTATACATCTTATTTTTTTCTCAATACTCCTTTCTGCATTATAAAGAAAAAACAGATACACATTCCTTTCCTTAATAACAACCTGGCTTTCCTCTTCCAGTTCATTTAAAATAGGATCGGATACCGTCATTTCATGGTTCAATATTTCGCTGCATTTTTTTATTAGTTCAATTTCCGGTAAATAAACATGCCCGCTGCGTGCAGCTTCGTTAAGAACGTACACAATACCGGCTTTTATCCTGCTGGGATGGGATTCACCAAAGCCTAAACTCATACCGATTTTATCGGCCATTTTAAACCCTATTCCCCACACATCATAAGTAAGGCGGTAAGGATTGTTTCTTACAACACTAACACTTTGATCACCGTAGGTGTTATATATTTTCATTGCATAAGCAGTTGAAATACCCAAAGACTGCAATGCAATAATTACGTCCCTAACCTTTCTCTGCTCTTTCCAGCTTTTCTTAATGAGATTAATTTTTTTCTGCCCCAGGCCTTTTACTTCACTTAGCCTTTCAATATGATTATCCAGAATATCTATGGTTCGTTCACCAAACTTTCTAACAATCTGAAGTGCGGTTCTCTCCCTAATTCCTTTTATTATGCCGGAACCTAAAAACCTAGTTATCCCTTCTATAGTGCTTGGAGGAAGAACATTACACGAATCAATTTTAAATTGATTGCCGAACTTAGGATGGTTTACCCATTCCCCGGTAAGTTCAACTGTTTCACCTTTATTTAGTTGGGGTAATACTCCCACTGCCGTAGCACCGTTTTCCAGCTTCACAACTGAAAAACCGTTTTCCTCATTAAAGAAAACATAAGTGTCTATTATGCCGGTTAATGTTTCCATTTAAATGATTTTAAATTCCTTAAAAATAAATATACAATTGCTTAGGTAAACAAGCATCGAATTAACGTTAAAATTTAAACCTTCCGTAGCTGTCAAAAGTTGTCATTTTGCTGAATTACTTAATTTTATGTTGCCTTTAGAAGTTAGGATATAAAACATTATTTGCAAACACTCATTTAAATGAGAAAACTGTCATTCAATGTTTTGATTTTTCTAGTTAAAAGCCGCTTTATGCCCCACGTAACAATATTTTACAAGTTGCCTTGTGGAATTTATCACTTTGCTTTAACCATAACACAAAATGGTGTTGACAATTGGAAAATAGAAAGTTACATTAATATCACTTTAAAAAGGAAAGAACTTACATTTGGATATGTCATCAATTATACTCATCTTTTTTAACAAACAAATATATTTTTGAAAGGAGGTATGGTTTAACCTGTAAAAAAATTAAATTAAATTAATTTAATGATAATTAAAAAAGGAGGTACAATTATATTAAAGAAATAAGTCGTTACTTAATTACAAAAATTTCATTATCCCTTTAATTATTATCATTAGGAGGAGTTATGAGGTCAAGAGGTTCTCAAAAAAGGAACGACCGGAGAATTAAAGAAAAGCGTAAAGATACATACCGGATAAACACTGCATCACCAGAACCTTCTCTATGTAAAAGTTGCGGAGCAATCTATATTAACGGACACTGGACATGGAAAGAAATGAACGAAGAATTTTACAAAACCGTTTGTCCGGCGTGCAAGCGAACGGAAGATAATTACCCTGCAGGATATATTGAAATTAAGGGTGATTTTTATAATGCTCACAGTAATGAAATTTCTAATCTGATAAGGAATACGGAAAAACTCGAAAAAAACGAACGTCCTTTAGAGAGAATCATGTCGATGAAAACTGAAAGAGGCCGGGCTGTTGTTACTACTACAGGCATACATATTGCCCGCCGAATCGGAGAGGCACTAAGCAGATCTTACCAGGGACTTTTTTCATTTCAATATGGAGACGGCGATAAAAGCATTAGAGTTCAGTGGGAGAGATAAGTGCTAATTTTTAAGGGAGGTAAAACAACCTCCCTTAATTATTTTTTAAAACTTTCCCGCAAACAATTAACTGCATATTTATGCTGTTCACTTAAACAATATATTTAATACAATGTCACCTATAACTTCCTTTCATCATTAATAACTTTTAAGAAACATAAAAAATGTTATCTTCCCAACGAATTAAAAGTAAAACAAAGTTGAACGGGGCTGTAATGAAAAGATTAAATATCGTTGCGGTTGCGGTTTTATTAGTTTTCTTATCTTTGGTTGTTTGTTTTGCACAGAAAAATGATCCTCAACAGTCTAAAACCAAGTATGCTGTAATTGAAGCGAACTATTTGGAAGGTCTAAAGTCCAATAATATGGGGCTGCGGATAAGCTGTGCATACTTTCTGGGTGAACTAAAATCCAGGAAAGCCGTTGTTCCCTTAATGAAAATGTTAAGCAATGAGGAACACGAAGGAGCTAGAATTATGGCTGCATGGTCATTAATCAAAATCGGAGATCCGAAAGGAATTATTTTAGTAAGACAAAATTCCGAAAATTGCGATTGTACATCGGTTAAATGCTGGTGTGATTACCTGTATAAGCATTACGTTATGCACCAGGAAGGCAAGCTGTTTTTTGATTAATGCACTATTGCATATTTTTGCAAAAATTTTATTGCATACAATTTTCCTCCGGAGTAAAGTGTGTGCTCTAATATAATATTTATTTATAAATATTGTTCTTGTTCAATTTATGTCTTATAAAGAAATATTAAATTTCGCACACACTCCCTTTATATTCCACACATCAAATGTTGACTAAAAATGAAAATTAAATTACTTTTTAGTGTACATTAAAAATTAAAACTTTGAAATTACAAACCGGCACAATATTAAATATAAATGAACCCGTCTTTTTATCTATAGCTAAAATAAAAATAATGAAGATTATAAAAGTTTTACTCCGGCAAATTAAATCATATTTTAAATTCGTATTACTTTCACTTATTATATCTAACACGGGAATTCTAGCAGGAAGCAAAATAAAACCAGCACAGGAATATCTTAAAAACAGCGGTAACCCAAACATTGCTTGTTTTCTTGCAAAAGATTTTCCAACAGCCGACTCTCCGGTAATAGATACGGTTATGCTTAAACAAGTTCTTAAAAACTTTTCCGTTAAATATTTGAATGATGTCTATGCAATAAATAATTTTTTAAATACCGAAAACTTTAAAACTCTAATCCTACCATACGGCAGTGCATTCCCGGTTGATGCATGGCCTTCCATTTATAAATTTTTACATTCAGGCGGAAGTCTGGTTGTATTCGGGGGATACCCCTTTCATCAACCTG
>JBJKQP010000011.1:0-13462 GCA_046705105.1 Ignavibacteriaceae bacterium
TGATTTATCTTTCCGGTTTTGTATTTCCAATTGAAAATATGCCTGGGTGGCTGCAGCCGGTTACATATTTAATCCCGCTTCGATATTTTATTACAATTTTACGCGGTGTAATATTAAAAGGAGCAAGTTTTACCGAACTTTTACCGCAAACCGGTATGCTGCTTTTACTAGGTTTAATTATTTTGTTTGCAAGCGTCTTACGGTTTAAGAAAAGACTTGAGTAAATAAAATAATATCTCTAAAAATATTCTGCAACATTTATTATCGGTATCGGATGGATTTTAATGGATGGTTATCCGCATTATATGATAGCCGCAGATTATGATGATTGGGTTACGGAAACAGTTCAAACGAACTGTAAAACAATGCACGGTTTAAACGAAGATATATTAGTCTGGAACCCCGTAACTAATCGGCAGCATGAATTACTTCTATGGGAATTCGCGAAAACCCGGAAACTTTTAAGATGCAGCTTAAAATTAACGGATGGAGGACTTTATAAATTTTTCACATCACAAAGCAATAATAAACTGTGAAATCCCTCTTAGCATAGGCGGCGGAATTGGTCAATCCGGAACTTATATGCTGCTTACAAGAAAGACTCACCTTGGCGTGGTAAGCGTTACCGTATGGCCTAATGTTTTAAAAAAGATGTGCGAGAAGAAAAATATATTTGTACTCGAATAGAATTATAAATTTATTATAATTAGCGGCTGAAATTATAGCCGCTAATTACAAGTTTAAATCAAGTTATTTTCAGGGGTTTGAAAAATAATTTTAAAAACCTTCCGTTAAGTTAAACTGCCAAATCCAGCCTTTAACATCACTCCTATCCATAGGATGTACATAATCAACTTCCCCAACTGCATAACCGAAGAGATTAGCTCTAAGTGCTATGCCGTAGCTTCTAACAGGTTTCTGTCCTGCACCGCCGAATAGTGCAACTCTTTGGTTGTTATACCATGCTACTCCTTCATCATAAAAGAAGGCCATATCTATTGGGAAGTAACCATAGAAACCGGGGCCAATGTGGAATAATCCGAATAATGGAAATCTAAGTTCAAAGTTAGCTACAAGTATCTTGCTTCCGAACAATCTGTTAAATACAGGATCATAATTGTTGAAGGAATTATAATCATATCCTCTTACAAGGCCCGGGTATCCAAGGTATAACGGTGTAAGCCTGTAATCATCAGCGCTCTTGCCGTATCTGCCGTAAGAAAGTATTCTGCCTGCCAAAGTAAAAGGCCTAATTGGCATCAAGTATTGCCTGTAGTCTGCTAGTATGTCAATCCAATCCAAGTTTCCAACATTCGGGGAAACTTGCAGCCGGTAGCGATTTCCCATCAATGGTGCTGTTGCACCCAAAATACTATTATCGTAAACAAGTGCAAGGCTTGCAGTTCCCAAACTCATTGCCGGTGCAGCAGGTAAGCTTTGCGTAGTATTTTGTAATACCGAGCCATCGTTTAATGAAATTGAATGTGTAATAACTTTATATGTATACGAGATATTTCTATATCCCGCAGAAAATTCCACTCTCATTTGCTGGCTAAACGGATATTGAAGCAGTCCGGATATTTCCCGGTCTGTTTCCCTGTAAAGATATTGCTGCTCCGTGTATGCAAGCTGATTGTTTACAGAATCAAATCCGGCCAAATAACCTCCGATATAATAAGGCACTTGCTGGATAACACCTCCCCAGTTCAATCTATGCGAAGTATTCATATAACCTACAAGACCTGATATATCCGTAAAGCCGTTTCCGGATTGAACTTGAAGAGCAGTAGCTAAATTATAGTTTCCAAGTACATCGCTCCAGAAAAGAGCAACACCGCCGCCCAGGAAAGTTCCGAATTCATTTACACCTGCTGCAAGTGAAGGCTGGCCTACTCCGACTAATCTTAGTCCCCCGCCGTAATTGGTAATGCTGTCTTTGGTAGTCGTACCAGGCAGTCCGATGTTAGGGTTTTCAAACCTCGCAAGAAATTTGTTATCCTTTGTGCTGTCATTCCTTGCCGCCGGCGGGAGTACTGCAGGGTCTCCCGTAGCAAATTCCGGAGCCGGTTTATACCCGTCCAATATTTTTGTAGAATCAATTGAATAGATTAAATACTTATCGTTATGAAAAACACTGTAAACCATCTTGTTTGAATTTGATGCAACAGAAAGCGCAGGGCTTAAAGCAGTTATACCGCTTACACCTCCGAATAGATTTGTAATTTGATAGATTTTACTATCTGTTAAATTTAATCTGTAAATATCATCAACACCGTTTTGATCCGAGATAAAGTAAATATTTTTCCCATCCGATGACCATTGCGGATTTATATTTTTACCTTTACTGAAGTCCGGCAGTCTTTTAATACTATCCGTAGCCATATTCATTACCGCCAAATTGTAATTACCAAAGTCAAGGTCTGATAGGTTTGTTGTAAAACGGTCGGTTACAAAAGCTAGTTTTTTGCCGTCCGGTGACCATGCAGGCTGAAGCTCTGCATATTCATCGTTCGTTAGCTGTTTTACTTCGTCTGTTTTCAAATCGTATAAAAATAAGTTTGAAAAACCATTGGCCAGGGCAGAAAATGCTATGTACCTTCCGTCCGGTGACCATGCAGTATTGAATATTTCTGCAAGTTTAGGAAATCTTTTTACTTTAATTGTTTCACCGGAATTTACATTAATGATGTTCAGAATAGGACGCCCGCTTTTTGTTGCGGAAAAAACAAATTCTTTCCCGTTGGGATTCCATGAACCGGCAGAATTTATAAACTCCAAATTTTGAAGGTGAGTGTTCAATTCCGTCTTGTAAATATTTTTAATAATCTTTCCGGTTTTTGCATCTGCTAAATAAAGATCAATACCGAATAAATCTTTTGAAGAAAAGAAAATCAATTTTTTACCATCGGGACTGAGCACTGGAGATATATTCATATTGCCGCCGTTCTTTTTATCCGAAATAAGTTCACTTCCGTATTTTCCCGGTTGGTCAGTAATCTTAGCAAGGGAATCATAGGCATTATGTAAAGCTTCATGCCATAGGGTTGACAAAGAATCCGGAGTAATATGAAGTACATCCTTTAATGCGGACTTAAAGTTCTGTTTAAATGCCCACATCCTTAAAAGTTCTCCGATTCTTTTATTGCCGAATCTACCACCGATAAATGCAAGCAGAGCCTGGCCGTATCTGTAAGGAAAGTATTTGTAAATATTATCCAGATCGGAGATATCCGGTAATTTTTTTAATGTAGCTTCTCTCATCCACATTGCCGTGTTGGCGTCTATAGGACCTAATGATAAATATTCTGCCATACCTTCTAAAAACCAGAGAGGCATTTGTGTAGCGGCAGGTAAACCGTTTCTGCTAAGATGATTTTTACTTGTAATATCAAATTGAAAAGCGTGTGTTAATTCGTGGCCTATTACATGATTAGTCTCTTCCAAAGGCCCTGCAAAGGGCAGCACAATTCTTCTTTCCAAAGGTTCCGTAAAACCCCCGGTTCCCTGGCCAATCATTTGCTGAGAAACGTTATTTTCTTGAAACTGAGGGAAACCGTCATAAAGTATTAATACCTGTGGTCCTTTCAATGTATCTTCAAGGGTTATCGAATGTCTTTTGTACCAGCGTTCTGCCATACGCGCAGCTACTTTAGCTGCCTTCGCCTCTTCAGGGTAAAAGTAAATTTTAAAATGCTTTGTATGAAGGATTTTAAAATCGAAATTATTATACATCACCTTGTTTTGCCCAAAGTATTGGGCATATCCGTTTGCGGCAAAAACAAGGAACAATAAAAAGAATAATGCAATGCCGAAAATCTTTTTAGTTATTTTTTCTAACATTTTTTTTCATCTTTCTAAAAATTTTTTTTACAAAGTAAAAGTATCACTTAAACTTTTTTATTTACATTATAAGTGTCACATCATGATAGCAGTCACTTTGTATAAATACTTTTTCTTAAAACATTTAAGCGAAAGAAAAATAGATTAATATGTCTTTTGACCATTCGATTATATTGAAAGTTTAATAATTGCATGTGATACGAATAACCTAAGCAAATTCCAAATCAATACAAAGTTAATAATAAATGAATATCTACAAATATTCGGGAAGAATTTTGTTGTATCCTTACTCATATTCATTTTTATATATAACATTTCGCTGTTTTAATAATACAATTTTTTTATTTTTAGTTTCAGCTTTAAGTGTTTTGTTTTGATTTCCCAATTATTAAAATTCATACCTCTATAGTAGAATATTTTTTATTGTAATAAAAGGAAAAATTTTATGGAAAAATTAAAAGATTCGTTGGAAAATCTGCATAAAGTTCTGTCCAAAGCAGAACAAGTTGATAATGATTCGAAAGAATTATTACGTAGTTTGATGTTTGATATCCAAAAGCTCCTGGATAAAAAAGTTGAAGATGCGGAGAATAAAAAACACAACATTATAGATGACCTAAAAGAGTCGGCAGTAAAATTTGAGGCTACCCACCCGGAACTATCCGGTGCAATAAATATCGTAATAACCGGCCTGAGTAATTTAGGGGTCTAATTTTAATAATTAAAAGAAAAGATAGTTTGTTTTTAATTGTTTGTTATAATTAGCGGGGGAAAATTTAAAAGGAATTATATGAAAAAAACAATTTCGGAAACCAGAAAGTACCGGCTGGATATGAATGATAAAATTTTAAATTCCGGCTTTAGAGATTTTAATAAATTTTTTGCTCTGGATAACAAAGCGTATGTTAACGGTGCACTTCCCGCAAAAATTAAAGAATTAATGGGGCTGGTTGCTTCCATGGTACTTAGATGTAACGATTGCATTTTTTATCATATAGACCGTTCCGTCCAGGAAGGGGCGACTAAAGAAGAATTAATGGAGTGTTTTAACATTGCATTAATTGTAGGAGGTTCTATCGTAATACCTCATTTAAGGTATGCATTTGAAGTTATGGAAGACGTTCTAAATGAACAGAACTGATTATCATCAAGGTAAAATAAAAGTGTTTATTGTACGTTGTGATATAAAATAAAACAATAATCATAGTTTGATTTTTAATCTTTACATATTATTAATTTTAATTTGTTATAATTATTTTTCTTGGTAATAAAATTATAAAATAGTGTAATGATAAAATTAATATTTGCTACAAGAAACAGCGGAAAAATAATTGAAGTAGATAACATTCTAAAAGATGCCGGTATTCAATTGGTTTCTCTATTGGGGTTGGATGACCAACTTGAAATAATAGAAAACGGTGCTACTTTCGAAGAGAATGCAAAGATAAAAGCCAAAACAGTATATGGAGCTTTTCGAGTTCCTGTTATTGCGGATGATTCCGGTTTGGCGGTTGATCAGCTTGGCGGAAGGCCGGGGATATTTTCTGCAAGATATGCTGGAGAAAATGCTTCCGATGAGGAGAACAATGAAAAACTTTTATATGAACTTGAAAGCTTTCCCGAGCCGCATTATGCAAAATTTATTTGCTCGGCGGTTTTTTATGACGGTAAAGAATTTTTAAGTACAAACGGAGAAGTAAAGGGAAGGATAATTAAGAATGCTAAAGGCTATAACGGTTTCGGCTACGACCCGTTATTCATGCCGGATGGTTACGATAAGACAACGGCGGAATTAGACCTGGACGGGAAAAATAAAATAAGCCATAGAGCAATTGCCTTTAAGAAATTGAGTGAAATAATAACAAAAAAATCGGAGAAAAAATGAAAAGAATATTAACGATCTTTACGGTAGTGCTTGCTTTTGCTTTTCTGTTTAATGCTTGTAAAAGTAAAAGTACCACAGAGCCCAGCGGAAATGTAATCACCGGAAATTATTTTCCCAACGGCGATGGTACCACTTATAAATATGCCGTAACAAAAACCGATTCTAACGGTTCCACAATATCGGGACAAAGAAGTACTACTTACAAAGGAACTACTGTTCTGGCAGGTGTAACCTACCAAAACGAAATTGATTCATTAACATTCTATGGCATTACTACAACCTCTAACTCTTTATTTTTAAAGACTGATACTGCTGTTGTTTTTACAATAGATACAACAGGTTTATACACATTAATTCCCGATTCTCTAAAACAATATTTTCAATTGAATACTGCTCTTGAAGTATTTCAGTTTCCGTTTAGAGACGGACAATCCTGGCCCGTACTGAACATAGCATTTAAATACGGTGCTATTTCTTTTACCGTAGCAAGTTTAAAGGCTTACTACCAGGGAATTCAGCAGGTAAGTCTTAACTTATCAAGCGGAACAGTTACAGACAGCGCAGCTACGGTAAAATATGTACTTAATTTGTCTATACCGGATCTCACAAATCCCCTTGCACCTCCTTCAACGTACAGCTATTCTGCACAAGCATGGCTGGTTAAGAATATAGGTGTTGTTAAAATGGAAGGAAACGGAACTATAATGAGTGCCTTTTCCGGAGGCGGAATTCAATTTGCCGATACATCAAGTACGATAACTCAAAGCCTTATTTCATATAATATTAAATAATTTAAACACAGGATATAACTTTTATCTTTAAACTTCTTGAACTTGAACTTAAACCTTTCATGTAGTTCAAGTTCAGGAGTAAGGTTAAGAAGGCAAAGTTTGCAGTGTACAGACTGATTATCTTGGAAAGCTCAGTTCAAGTTCAAGTAGTTAAAAGGGCAGGAGATTATTTAAGGGAATTTTATTTTGTAGCTATTATTAACTGAACCGTACCGAACGTTAAATTATATTTCTCAATTTTATTAAAGCCGGAGTTTTTAAGAAGTTCAGCTAAATTAATTTTTTCATCAAATTCCTCTACGGAGCTAGGAAGGTAATTATATGCTGCCCGATCCCCGGAAATTATTCCTCCGATTACAGGCAGTATGTTTTTAAAATAAAATTTGTACAGACTTTTGAGAAACGGATTTTCCGGTAGACGAAATTCAAGGATTGTCGCTTTTCCTTTTTCTCTTAAAATGTTATAAAAAGAATTAAAGCCTTCCTGGATATTATAAAAATTCCGTACACCGAAAGCTACGATGATATTTGTAACGGATTCGTTTTTAACCGGCATTTTTTCGGCAACCATTTGAAAATTTTTACCTTTAATCCAATCACTTTTCTTGTTAAAAAGTTCAAGCATATTGAATGAAAAGTCTCCCCCGAAAATCGTATTTACTCCCATCCTTTTTGCAGTAATTGCAAAATCACCGGTACCGCAGGCAACATCAAGAAGAACGGAATCCGTATTTATACCGGTTAATTTAAGCGCTTTTTTTCGCCAATAAATATCCGTACCGAAACTAAGCAGATGATTTAGAAAATCGTACCTAAAGGCAATCGAATCGAACATACTTTTTACATAAGTCTTCTTGTCTTGCATAACATTCAAAATTTTTGATAATCAAATTCTTCAAGGCCCCGTTTCTTTCTCCACCAATTGAAAATATAAAAGCCCGACCACATTGCAAAGATCATAAATACGGCACCGCCAAAAAGATCAATTACATAATGGTACCAAAGATAGACGGTTGAAAAGATTAATAATGTTCCTACCGGGACAAAAAAGTATCTAGAGCGGCTTTTTAATTTAACAGAAAGGTACATTACTATTAATGTCATCATTGTATGACCGCTGGGAAAAACATCTCTTTGTACCAGTGCCGCCGGATTAACCGTGCCTGCCGGAATTGATTCTCCGAAATCAATGAAATCACGCAAATACTTAGTTAGAAAAAGCCCGGGTAATTGTTGATTCAGAGCTGCAAAATTATGTAGCGTAAACCGGGGACCAATTCCCGGAAGCGCAAAATATCCAAGGTAAGATAAATAAAATCCATAGATAACAGAAAATATAGCAAAATCGAGTGCAACGTATCGTTTGTTTTTTAATAGAACAAGTGCAAGTATAATGGGCAGTAAATAGAAACTGCTGTAAATAATCTGGAGAATCTCCGTTAGAAGAGGGAAGGAATACTTTAATAAAAATTTTGTAGGATCTGTACCGAACATCCAGCGATCTATTTTAATAAACAGCCAGTCATAATCTTGCTGTCTTATCGGTTCAACTAAAAAGTAAAGTTCCTTAAAAGTAAAAAGAATAAGCGGTGCTATATACCAGTAATGAATAATTCTCCAGAATTTGCTTTTGTGTTTGCTGTCAAAGTATGCAATTAAAAATGTTATAATAATAATTCCGAAGTTAACAATACACCAAATATAGCAGTGCATAACTCGGTTGTGAAAAGTTATAATAATTGCGGTAAGAAAAATATAAAAAACGACAACTACGAGGTCGTATGCTTTTAACTTTATTAAAAAGGATTTGAATATTTCCATCTATAAGTAACTGCAGTTAATATGAACTATGTATATTAGTATTTTCTGGCCGTAATTTTGCGAGGGCACATTTTGTGAGTTTAATAAAATCTTCTATTTCCAATTGTTCAGCCCTTAAAGCCAGGTTTACCCCGGAGTTAAAAAAATTTACAGAAGCAAATATACTATTTGAGAGGGAATTTTTTAAAGTTTTTCTCCTATTTCCGAAAGAAGATTTAACAATTTTTATAAATAATTTTTTTTCTGCCTCCTCTATGTTCATTTCTTTAAAATGTATGTGAATAACCGCCGAATCTACATTAGGCTTTGGGAAAAAAACATTTCTTGATACCTTAAAACAAATTCTAACATCGGCCATCCTTTGAAGAATAACCGATAGAATACCGTAATTTCGGGATCCTTTTTTACCTGTCAATCTTTGTGCTACTTCTAACTGTACGGTTAATACACTATCGTTTATAATTTTGCTAGAGTCAATCATTTTAAAAATGATTGGAGATGTAAGGTTGTAGGGAATATTTCCGACAATCCTTAATTTATTTTCACTCTTATACAAATTATTTAGTTTAATGTTTAGAAAATCATCATTAATCAATTTTAATCCTGGAAATCGACTTAATAAATCGGCAATTACTCTATTGTCAATTTCTATTGCGGTTAAGTTTGGATTAAACTTGACAAGCTCTTCCGTTAATATGCCCAATCCGGGTCCGATTTCAATTATATTATCATCCGGCTGAGGAGAAATTTCTTCAATTATTTTATGAAGAATGTTTTTATCTTTTAAGTAATTTTGTCCGAATCTTTTTAGAGGTTTAATTTTTTGCATGGCTAAAGTTATTTATATTGATTATTACATACAATTTTTAACATATATTTGACAACTTAATATTTCTTATTAAATTCATTTCAAATATATTTACACCAATTATTTGTAATTAAAAAAAGAGAAAGGAGAATTTTCTGGAAAAGAAATATATAGTAAGTATTGACATGGGCGGAACAAAAACACTTGCTGCCGTATTAAATTCTCAGGATGGAATAATTGCCACCGTTAAAAAATCTACTAAGATAGACTCTACACAAAAAGCATATGTAAAAGATTTGGCCGGTTTGGTAAAGGATGTAATATCTAAGGCAAAAGTAAATCCTGAAAGCATAAAAGCTGTTTGTCTTGGAATTCCCGGTTCTGTTAATCCGCATACCGGTGTTGTAGGATTGGCTCCTAATCTTGGGTTAAAAAACTTTGCCGTAAAAAAGAAATTACAGGAAAAGATTAATTATCCCGTATTGCTTGAAAATGATGTTAATCTTGGTGTATTAGGTGTTAAAAAATTCGGTGTGGCTAAAAATTCTAAAAATATGCTTGCGGTTTTTGTAGGCACGGGAATTGGCGGTGGGATACTTATTGATGGTAAAATTTACAGAGGCTCAAATTTTGTTGCCGGAGAAATAGGACATATTAATGTTGAGAAGAACGGACCGGTTTGCGGTTGCGGTAGAAAAGGCTGCTTCGAAGCTGTTGCAAGCAGGTCTGCAATAGTTAAGAAGATAAAAAAAGATATAAAGGCTAATAAGAAAACGGTTTTAACTAAGTTGGTACCTTCCGGCAAAGCGATTAAGAGCAGGGCACTTGCCGATGCAGTTAAAGCCAATGATAAATTGGTAATTAAGCAAGTATCCAATGCGTGCGACGTTATAGGCAGAGTATTGGCAAACATAACAAATTTGATGAACTTTGATATGATTGTATTAGGCGGCGGGCTGGTGGAAGCACTTGATCATTTTATGGTTGCCAATATTAAAAAATCATTTGAGAAATATGCTCTAAAAGATTCTTCGAAAGGATTAAGAATTGTGGCTTCCAAGCTGGGTGACGATGCTGCTTTATACGGAGGAATTGCGTTGACTGAAGAATTTCTGGAATTAAAAATTTAAGCAAATTGTTTTTCTATGTTGGAAAGCTCTTCGGATAATTTTCCCCATTCATCCATTTTTTGTTCAAGGATTTTTTTTACCTTGTTGTAATTAAGCGTAGTTTCTTTTGCTTTTCCCGGATCACTGAAAACCGCAGGGTCGGTAAGACTAGTTTCCAGTTCTTTGTTTTTTATTTCCAGCTTTTCAATTTCTACTTCCAGAAGTTTTATCTTTTTTATTGTTTCTTTAGTTGCTTCATATTTACGCTTGCGAAATTCCGCTTCTATCCTTTTCTTATCTTTTCTGGAAGAAGAATCTTTTTGCTGCAAATTTTCCCGTGCGTTAAGTTTGTTTTCCGGTAAGTTTTCTTCTCTTTTCTCCAGGTAGTAATCAATTCCGCCGTTAAATATTTTAATTTGATTTTTCCTTAACTCCGCTACTTTATTAACGATTGGCAAAAGAAAATCGACATCGTGTGTAACCAAAATTAAGGAGCCCTGAAAATCCACTAATGCTTTTTGAAGAATTTGTTTGGATGAAATATCAAGATGGTTTGTTGGCTCATCCAATATAATTAAATTGGATTTGGTAAGTAAGATCTTGGCAAGTGCAACCCGGCTCTTCTCACCGCCGGAAAGGACTCCTACTTTTTTAAATACGTCATCTCCCGAAAATAAAAATGAACCGAGAATCGATCGCAGCTGACCGACAGTCCTGTCTTCCGCAATGCCTTCCAGGGTATCTAAAATATCCCTATCCGGATCAAGGTTATCCGCAACATCTTGTGCATAATAAGATATCGCGGTATTATGGCCCGGTATTCTTTGGCCTTCGTTAAAGTCTAAAACTCCTGCAATAATTTTTGCAAGAGTAGTTTTCCCCGAACCATTGGGTCCGACAAAAGCAATTTTCTCTCCTCTTTCAATTTGAAAATTAAGATCGCGGAAAATTTCCTTATCACCGTAAGATTTTGTTACGGATATTAACTCCATACTAATTCTTCCGCCGGGCGGAGGAGGGGGGAATTTAATATTAATATCATCTTTAAACTCGGGCAGTTCTTCTAAATTAATTTTTTCAAGTTGCTTTATTCTGCTTTGTACCTGTTTTGCTTTTGTAGCTTTGTAACGGAATCGTTCGATAAATCTTTCCGTTTCTTTTATTTTTTTCTGTTGTTGTAAATATCGGTTAACAGCTAGCTGGTCACGCTCCTCTTTGTATTTTAAATAGTCGTCGAAATTTCCGTTAAATGTATTAAAATTTCCCATATAAATTTCCAGTGTCTTGTTGGTTACTTCATTGATAAAGTGTTTATCGTGTGAAACCAAAACAAGAGCTCCCTTGTAGCTTTTTAAGAATTTAGTTAACCAGTCGAGAGAATCGATATCAAGATGGTTTGTCGGTTCGTCCAGAAGCAGAATATCATTTTGCGAGATAAGAATTTTAGCAAGTGCAATTCTCATTTGCCAGCCGCCGGAAAATTCATCTACGGAACGTTGAAAGTCATGCTCTTCAAAACCAAGGCCGAGCAGAATTTTTTCAACTCTTGAGTTTGCACTGTACGAATCAAGTTCTTCAAGCCGGAAGTGGACTTCGCCTAGCCGGTTAATTAAGTCTCCTCTTTTCTCAACAGCTAAATCCGGTTCATTTAATTCCGATGTTAATTGTTTTTCTTTTTTCCTAAGCTGAATTATGGCCGTTAAAGCCGAAGTTGCTTCATCAATAAGTGATTTGCCTTTATGAGTAATATTTTCCTGGGGAAGGTAACCTATACTTATATTTTTTTGTTTAATTACTTTTCCGGATTCCGGTAATAACTCACCGTAAATAATTTTTAAAAGTGACGATTTCCCGGTTCCGTTTGCGCCTACCAGTGAAACATTATCGCCTGAATTAATTTTGAAATTAACATCACGGAAAAGATAGTTCCCGTTGAATTGTAATGAAATATTGGAAAGATCAATCATTATGGAAATTATAAATTATCATTTCTTTAATACAGCTATTTTACCGGTATAAACATTATTTCCGTTCATGTCATAAGCAACAACAAAATAAACACCGGAGTTTACAAGGTTTCCGTTTTGATCTGTTCCATCCCAAAAGGCAACCTTTCCGCCGGGTGATGAAAATTCTTTGATTAGCTTACCTGTAACAGAAAGGATTTTAATTTTGGAATCTCTTATCAGTCCGTCTATAGTCAGCTTATTTTCGCTTCCGCTTTTTAAAACAAACGGACTCGGGTACATTAACAAACTTGTAAAACTGTCCTGTGGTTTTATTGCCGAAGTTTGGAATGAAGTTAAGCCTTCGTTGGTACCGACATAAACGGTACCGGTATTCGGAGCAATTGCTATGCTGGTTATCTGATCGCTTAGAAGCGGGCTGTTCAGTGTATTGTATGCGGCTAAAAGGCTGGAACCATCCGAGTTAACCAATAATAATCCCTGGTTAGTACCAATCCATTTTTGATTGATTGGATCTACCGCAATACAATTGATAGCCTGCTGACGAAGTGTAAAAACATTTGTTATAGAAAATTGGGGCCCGTCGCTGGATAAAATAGATTCCGTATTGCTAATTACATCTACACCAAGGCTCGTACCTACCCAAATATCTCCTCTTTGATCTACTACTATGCAATTAATTGTATTGGTATTTAATCCGTTGGATGTTGAAAGATAACCATACTTATCATCACTTAAATTATTATATGTTTTATTTTCATTAAAATAATAAACACCCGGTTTATCGGCATTGTATGTACTGAACCATTTGGTATCGTACTGGTCTATTGCAAGATTATAATATTGATCTACATACTGATGCGGTGCATTAGGCTGTGTGTAATGATACCAGACACTATCCGTTGAAAGCATGTTAAGCGGTTTTTCATTTACATCACCGTAATTTAAAACCCATAAATTATTTTTTGAATCTACTGCAAACCCGGTTATTACAATAAAATTAGGATTATTAGGTATACCCACCATACCCGTATTTTTTCTATTAAAGTTTACTATTTTATTATTTAGAATTTTTATAAAGCAGCTTCCAAGGCTATTTGGATCTCCCCAATTCCCAAAATATACTGAATTATCAGGTGCAGCATAAACAGAATAATAAGCATTACTAACAAGAGAGGTATCGTCCCTCATATTATAGTTTGTCCACTTAGTTCCGTTAAAAGAATAAAAGCCTTTACCGG
>JBJKQP010000012.1:0-34538 GCA_046705105.1 Ignavibacteriaceae bacterium
GACGGGATAATTATAATTTGAACGGCAAAATATTGAAATAAGCGGGAAAAATTAATTATTAAGAAAATCATTATCGAATAGTATTATCACTAAATATTTTTTCAACATTTTCGAAACAATAATGTTAGAATTCTAGGAACTGTTGTTCTATCGTTACCGTCAAAGAACTCATCTATGGTTACAATATCAAATCCGATATTTTTTGCAGATGCAGTGAAGTCCGAAATATTATGATTAAAACAATTTAAGATTTCCAATCCGTTTTCGGTTTCAAATCTTGCTTTTGTACCTGTATATTGTTTGAAAGGATGCAGTTCACCAATATAAATGTAGCCGCCGGAATTTAAACCTTTTGCAGCCTCTTTAAAAATCCGGTTAAGATTTTCAATATGCTCAAGTACCAAGCTGAAACATACGACATCATATTTTTCGTTTGTAAAGTTCCAGCCTTGTGTAATATCTGCCTGAATGAATTTAACCTTATCGGAATTAATTTTTTCTTTTGCTTTTGAAAGCATTTCTTTAGAAAGATCAACTGCAGTAATTTGTTTTGTTTTTGTAATTAACCATTCGGTATTTTTCCCCGTACCGCAGCCAATTTCCAGGCATGTATTAAAATTAATACCGGATAGAATTGTTCTTAATGCTTGTGCTTCAAGGTCTCGTGTTTTATTAATATTAGTATCGTATTGTTCAGCCCAGATGTCGTAAGCTTTTTCAGTATCCATATTTAAATTTTAATTTTATTCAACTAAAAAATATTATTAAATGAAGTAAAAGAAAACTATTTAATTTATTTTAAAATTCTTAATCCACTCAACATCAAGTTTCGTCTGACAAGCAAAAATTTAAATAATTAGCATATGCTTTTTATAAGGGTAGAAAATAATTAAAGTCATAGAGAAGAGCTTGCTATAAACCGGCACGACAGGATCAAAGCAATTAATTCCAAAATTACAAAACTGTCCGCCTAAGCTATCTTCGGGCGGGCGGGCAAGATTGCAAAATTGTATTTTAATCTTGTAATCTTTTAATCTTGTAATTTTGTACTCTCTTTTAATTTCGCATAATATTTTATGACGAATATATTATTCCATTTTATATTTTTGGTAGGATATTCTTTACCACGGACTCGGCTGATCTTTACCCGTGGTAATCAGCTTGCGTAAATTACCGTTTACAAGTACGCCCCATCCGTCCGAGCATGCATTATAACATTCAAATTTCGGGACTAAACCTTTATGTGTAAAGCGGACTTCTGTTTTACCGTTCTTTTTAGTAATCTCAAAAACAATGTCCGTTCCCTTCCACTCACCCTTATCTGTTACAAAAGTAATATTGGCATCCGTTACATGCCAAACAATTCTTTTACCGTTAATTAGTTCCGATATTTTTTGTTTACAGTAGTGTACCCCCGGTACCATGTATGTGAACTCGGCCCCAAGTGTGTTGGTGTCACCTTCAATTTCTCCCGACCACCATCCGCTAACATTATTGATTGCAGCAAATACTTCTTCGGGAGTCTGCTCTACCGCAAAAGATGCGGTGTAATTTTGATTCTTCATGATTCTCACTCCTTAAAAAACAAATTTCCGTGATTTCATTTTGCAAACATTTTAATTTTAACCGATAAAAATATTAATCAAAGAAAAATCTGAAAGCAATTTAAAAATGGAGTCGTGTGATGGTGAGCAAGATAATTTTTTACTTGGAGCAATTCATCTTAATTTATTATCGATATACTTGTTATTCAATGAACTGAAATAAACAAATAGCATTTAACATCCGTTCTTATGTAAATGAATGAGTCTATGTTCAAGGAATTATGTCAATAACTTTAAAACCGAAATTTAGCCTATCTTCAATAAAGACCGGGAATCAGTGCATATGTATTTTTCATGTAATCCTCATACTTTTTTCCAAAAAGTCCGATCATTATTTTTTCTTCTTTTTTTATTCTTGATAAAAAGACAAAAAGGAGCAATACGAACATCGCAAGGACAAAGCTAAGCCCCGAATAAACGAAAGTTCCAAGAATCATTAAGAAGATGCTTGAATAAATCGGATGCCTTACAAACCTGTAAGGTCCGTTTGTTAAAAGTTCGTGATTTTCTTTGTAAGTTACATAACCACTCCAGTTTCTTCCGATTATTGTCCTTGCCCATAGCGCACCTAAAAGCCCGGTAACGGTTAAGATTGAACCAAAAATATGCAAAACCAAAGTACTTCTAAAAATTAAAGAGCCAAAAGTAGAAGTTAGAGCTAAAGATGCAGGCTTTTTCATAATTATATAATAGAACAATAGAATAGCAAGAGGGAGTCTCAGAATTCCGGACTTTTGCCGCCAATTCTTTTTTTCGGCAGACTTTTTTATAAAGAAAGCCGAAACTGTCCAATATAAAAGATAAATAAGCCAGCATATAACTATTATGTTATTCATAATCTTTTATTGAATCATATATTAAAAAATAATTTTAATAAATTATAAAAGATATGATACTCTGCATAGTTTTTTTTAACATTGTCAAACAGGAAATTATTTCATTCTACCTTGCATAGAGAATCCGATTTATTTTTTGCGGCTTTAAAGACAAGTGCGGAAAAGCAAATAATACTTTACCTTTACATTTGTAACGACTTTAACATTATAAATGAAATAACTTTTGTTAAATTGATTTTCAGAAGAAAAAATTTGTGCAAAAAAGAATAAGAACTATTTTAATAACCGGAGCACCCTAAGTTGAATTTTTTTGCTAAAATTTTTTTGCAGGCTAAAAAATCGACCGGTTTACCCGGAAAAATAATAGCCAGGTATATTTAATTAGCTTTTAACAATTATAAAAACCGGTCGAGAAAACAATATGAACAGTAGATCATATATTCACAGGAAGTATAACAGTAAAAATAGTCTTTCCCTCTTCATCACTTTCAACACTTATTTTTCCCCTGTGAAGCTCCACTATTTCCTTTGCAATAGCCAGTCCTAACCCGCTTCCGTTTATATCCGCTCTTATTTCATTGGAACGGTAAAACCTGTTAAATATATAAGGAATTTCGGATTGAGATATTCCGTGACCTTTGTTTTCAACTTTAATTTCAACTTTATTATTTTCATTTTTTTTCAAATCAATCGATATGGGAGAACCGGCAAAAGAATATTTTACCGCATTGTCTATTAGATTTATAAACACGCTCTTCAACTTTTCTTTATCCGCATTTATTTCAATCGCATCGTCAATAGATAAATTTATTTGAATATCTTTTTTCATTGCCGCCTGGTTCATAGTTTGCGCACAATCGGCAAGTAATTCATCAATTCTGACTTGACTTAAATTTAATTTGGTTTGAGAAGCATCCAGCTTTACAATTGTTAAAAGCGAATTCGTAAGCTTAGTTAGGTTATCAATTTCGGAAAGAGCATTTTTAATACTTTCCGTTGATTCAACATCATTTATCTTTTTCTCTAAAATTTCAAGCTCTGTTTGAATAACAGTAAGCGGAGTTTTAATTTCATGCGATGCATTTGCAACAAATCTTTTTTGACTTTTAAATGCATTGTCAATTCTTTCAATCATCTCGTTTAATGTTTCGCCCAATGCTCTTACTTCATCTTTAGCCTTGGGAAGATCAAGCCGTTTATCAAGATTCTCACCGGAAATATTCCTTGCCGTTTCCGCCATTTGGTTTACCGGCTTGAATGCAGCCTTGGAAATAAAGTACGCTGCAAAGCCAGTTACTATTAAACCTGCAGGAATAATAATTATAAATAAATAAAATAATCTGTTAAGTTCATCAAAGACGTCCTCAACCGAAGCCGCAGCTTCCAGAACATAAACAGAATCATTTTCCGTTTCGAACTTGCTCCATAAGATATGATATTTTTGATGATCGATTCTGTGCCGGTTGTATTTATATGTTTCCGATAAAATGCTGCTTAAATCCGGAACCGGAATTTTTGAAAGCAGGGAATCCTTTATAATGGTTATTCCTTTTTCATTAAAAAGTTGAAATCTTTCACCGATTAAATGTTTTGACCTTACTGCAGATAATTTTCTTATGTTCAAAATAGAATTATCGTCAAGTTCATCTTCAATTTCAGTACGTAATGAAATGGAATAACTTTTAAGATTTGTATTAAGCTTTAAGAAAGCGGCTTCTTTTGTACTATTGTAAATTATGGCCGCAAAAATTATAAGAAGCAGCCCGAATACAACCGTGTACGCAAATATTATTTTTATTTTTATTGAAAACATCTACCCGTCTTTAAAAATATAGCCTGCACCCCGCACCGTATGAATTAGCTGCTTATCAAAGTCTTTATCTATTTTCTGCCTTAAAAATTTTATAAACGATTCTATTACGTTACTGCGGGGATCAAAATTCATATCCCATAAATGTTCGGAAATCATTTCCCTGGTTAAAATTTTATTCGGATGCAGTAAAAATAATTCGAGCAGCGAATATTCTTTTGTTGAAAGCTGTATTTCCTTTCCTTCCCGGTAAGCTTTGTGCGTATTTTGATCAAGCTTTACGCCGTAATTTTCAAGTATGGAAGATCGGACTTCGCTTCTTCTTCTAATTAATGCACGCATTCTTGCCAATAGCTCACCAAGATGAAAGGGCTTGGCAAGATAATCATCCGCTCCCTGGTCAAGACCTTTTATTTTATCGGTAACATCATCCAACGCAGTTAACATTAATATCGGAGTTAGAACTTTATTCTTTCTTAAGTTTGCACATGTTTGCAGCCCGTCTTGTTTGGGAAGCATAATATCCAGAATTATCAAATCATAATTATTTATTTCCGCAAGTTCCTCACCGCTTATACCGTCACCGGCAGCATCAACAGCATATCCTTCCGCCTTTAATCCCTTGGAAAGTGCTGCGGAAATTTTTTTGTCGTCTTCAATTAAAAGTACGCGCATGGTTAATTAATCTTTGTGCAAATAAACTTACTCTAAAATAATCAATTTTAGATTCGGCATATAAATATAAATAGTTATTATGAAAAGAGTATGAAAATAAATTGAATGTCAATTCAACTAACTGGAATCTAAAAGCAGTAAATAAATTATTTGATACAAATTAGGAATAATAAAAAATCCGCTGCATGTATTTAATACCGGCAGCGGAATTTTTAATTTTATACACTTGGCAAAAGAGAATAAAGATTAGTTCCCGTTATACGGCCTGCGTCTCATTCGGCCTCTTCTTTCTTCCATCATTTTTTTGTATTCGGCTTTCTGATCATCCGTTAATATTTTTTCAACATCTGCGTTAGCGTTGGTCATTATTTGGCGCATAGCTTGCCTTCTATCCTGAATGGAATCTGGAATTGCCCTAGCCGAATCCATGGCAGCTGTTAGTATTGAATCTATCTTAGCAGTTTGCGCATCGGTTAAATTTAACCTTTCCTTTAACCTGTCAACCCTGTTTTGTATTGAAAAACGGCGGTTTTGTGCATTCGTTCCTAAAACAAAAGCCAAAACAAAAACAGCAGCGAACATTAAATTTTTCATATTTCCCTTTCAATAAAATATTAATTGTAGTGACTGCTATTTGACATCAAAAAAGAAACCGGAGTTTAACAATTAAATTTAATTTCGGGGGAACTCCGGCAGGATTAACAAATTATCCGGTTGTTCGCTGTCTTCCTCAGTTTTTAAATATTTAACACCTCCTTTACCCTGTACAACTATTAAATCCAAAATTTTCCCGGATTTTTTGATAAAATATTCCCAGGTACCGCTTTCAAGTCCTATAATTGCCTGCTGCTGGGAAAGTTTCCAAACATTACCCAATGCATTTATTCCGCCGATATTTATAATACGATCCACCGGGTCCATATTACTACTTTTATCAACATAAAGAACTTCACGCCTTACTCCCATTTCATTCCCTTTCTATTTATTAAAAAGAATAAAACTCCTGGCTGCCTATAATATTCTCTGTTTTATATTCAATAACAAAAGTAATATTCTCTAATCACAACAAATATCTTCATATAATTGTTTCAGCTTTTTCCAATCTTCTATCTGCTCATTCTTATTTCTTCCGTCTGCTCCAAACCTAGTTTTAAGATTTGTAGAAAATAGCGGGAATAAAAGCCTGCCAAACCACTTTACTTCATTGGCAACTGCCGAACGTAAATCGGTAATTCCGTGATCTTCAATTTTTTTAATTGCATTCAAAGGCATAGTACCTAAAGTGCATACAATTTTAGGAGCTATTTCGGTTATCATTCTTTTAAGATGCTGCGAACAATTTATAATTTGTTGTGCACCGACAGGATATGCATTTGCCTTAAATTTTGGTAAACACAAAACAGTATTAGTGTAACAGAATTCATCTTCCGTAAATTCCAATATTTGAGTCAACAGCTTATACAGAAACCTTCCGGCCGGTTCGCTCCTTGAATTAATTGAAATATATCTTTTACCCGATTGAAATGTATCGTTGAAGGTAGGTGACTCACCTATAAAAAGTATATCTGTTTTCCCGGGATTTTGCCTTGTAAAAAGCGGGAAGGAATCTTTCTCAGCTACCGGGTTAGGCTCACTTTGGCAAGTTCTGCAAGTGCCTATTTCGTTAACCAGACGGTACCATTGTTTAACATTCATATATATTCTCCCTTTTTGTTAAAAATATATTTGTAAGATTAAGAGCAATCATTAATTGAATTAACAGGAAAGGCTTAGTATTTATAAAATCTATAAACCTTATAACACATACATTGCATCTGCCGATTTATTTGCCGTAAGATAAAATCGGAAAATATATTTATTATCAACTCGTTAAACCGTAATTCGGATAAATGATTTTGACCCCTTTCATATACCTTTTTTTATAAAAAAATAGCTAATGAGATTTTACTAAATTTATTAAACTTCCCATTTACTAAAGTTCTGCAGATATGTAACTGTTAATTTAAGTTTTTTTTAATTAAAATTCACATTAACGAAATTTTTTTCGAAAATAAATTCAACACAAAGTCAATTCGATTTTTATTTAACAACCGGGTAGCCTTTGTCACTCCAATCTTTTCCAAAATCTTGTTTAATGAATAGTGCTTTTACGTTTGTAAAACCTAAATCTTTCAATGTTTTATATGCCGGACGAATATTAGGACAATGATTCCAAGGACAGCATCCGCAGTATATAACTATATCGGCATTTTTCTTTAAATTTTTTACTTCATTTTTAATTGAATTTATCCCGGCTTTTTGCGATGCAGGTCCTGCATATACGGCACCTGGAATATGTCCGGTATTATAAAGGAACTTAAATCCGACCTGAAGAATCAGCGGTTTTTTATATTTAGGGTTTTTCAATTCTTTTACAAACTCAGCCGGAGTAATGATATGATTAATTGTCCAGGGATCACCTTTCCTGGTACTTTCTTGTTTTAATTTTAAATTTTTAGTTACTTGTTTTAAATGTTTAACCGCACTGAGCTGTGCATTAGCAGAATTCGAAAAGAATAAGAACAAAAACACTATAACTGAAAAAATAGCAAATCTATTAAAATGATTTTTTAGAAGTATCTTACGCATAAATTTTCCACAAAATTAATAATGTAAATTTATATACAACTTAATCTAACCAACTAATAATTTCAACGCCGGAACACAAGTACAAAATGCATAATTGATAACTATCACTTGAGGAATTTAAAATTAATTACTACCCGAGAGTTTAGTTGCTCCAACCATATTTTCTATTCGCCTGCCGCCCATAAACCTCTTCGAATAATAAGCATCATTCAGAGAAGAAATTGTTACACCGTATTTTACACTAGCCTGAGCAAAAAGATGATCCCCAATATAAATTCCAACATGTCCGGGTTTTACCCATCTTCTGGTATTAAAGAATACAAGATCGCCGAACTTTAAGTCATCCATATTATCGATAACTTCCCCTTCTTGAAACTGCTGTCTTGCACTTCTTTCTATAGTAATAGCAAATGTTTTTTTGTAAATTGTCTGAGTAAATGCGGAACAATCAATTCCTTTTTTCGAATCGCCGCCATACTTATAAGGAGTATTAAGATACTTAATTATTTCCATAAGCATCTTTTCTCTTAAATTGCTTTTGTCGGCATCAAATTCGTTTTTGGAACTTGAGTCGGAATATTTTTTTAGCAAAGAAGAAATATCTACATTTGTTTCATTTGCGGGTATGTCGTCCGGGTCCGAATCAATATCGGATGTATCGTTCGGGAAATTAACTTGATTTGCAAATTGAGAAGTGTCGGCTAAATTTTGTCCATTTTTTTCTGAAGAGAATCGTACCGTATTATTTTCTTTTTTTGAATTATTTTGTTCTTCATCATACCGTATAGAATTAGATGAAGAAGCACAACCGGTATATAGGATAGCAGCTGCCGAAACCAATAACATAAATAAAATTATTTTCAACACTGTAAAAATCTTCATAAATATCAGCCTAAATATGCTCTTAAGTTTTTACTTCTTGATGCATGTCTTAATCTACGTATCGCCTTTTCCTTTATTTGTCTAACTCTTTCCCTGGTAAGATTAAATCTTTCGCCAATTTCTTCAAGAGTTAAAGAATGTTCTTTATTCAAACCGTAATTAAGTTTTATCACTTCGGCTTCTCTTTCGGTAAGTGAGGCAAGTGCTCTTTCAATTTCCGCTTTAAGAGATTCGTTCATCAAAGCAAAATCGGGATTCGGCTGTTGATCATTTTCAATAACATCCAGCAGACTATTGTCTTCACCCTGTGCAAACGGGGCATCCATTGAAATATGCTTGCCTGAAATTTTTAATGCATCCGCAACATCGTTTATATCCATGTCCAGTTCTCTCGCCAGTTCTGCGGCATTCGGTTCCCGTTCAAATTCCTGCTCTAAGTTGCTGTAGGCTTTCCCTATTCTATTTAACGCACCTACACGGTTCAACGGAAGTCTAACAATTCTAGACTGCTCGGCAAGCGCCTGTAATATTGACTGCCGAATCCACCAAACAGCATAAGAAATAAATTTAAATCCTCTTGTTTCATCAAAACGTTTTGCAGCTTTTATCAAACCAAGATTACCTTCGTTTATTAAATCTCCGAGTGATAAGCCCTGGTTTTGATATTGTTTTGCCACGCTTACTACAAATCTTAAGTTGGCTTTTGTTAGAGTTTCGAGAGCTTTTTCATCTCCTTTTTTAATTTTTACGGCGAGATCAATTTCCTGCTCCGGTGTAAGAAGTTCTACTTTACCTATTTCCTGCAAATATTTATCGAGGGAAAGACTTTCGCGGTTTGTAAATTGCTTGGTTATTCTCAATGTTTCACCTCGGTTATTTATTTTTCAGTATTTATAGTATCTACTATTCCGACAATTGAAGCATCAACAGGTGCCATATCTACCGGTAAAGGAATTACAGCTTCGGAAGCTGTTATATAGTATATAATTTCTCCCGGCCCGGAACCAACCGTATCAACGGCAACCAACGGTTCACCGCAGTTTTCTTGTTCGGCATTTATCGGCTGTACAAACATCAGCTTAAAATTTTTTAAAGCTTCGTACTTCTTGGTAGCCCAAACATTTCCTATTACTTTACCGAGGAACAAATTTATTCCTTTTTCATATATTCATCTTGCAAAAGAGGAATATCCAGTTTATCTACAATAGCCATAATAACGGCATCCACCGGTTTGTTTTTAGTAAATTCCGTTTGCCTTGAAGAACTGCCTGTTGCAACCAAAACTACTTCACCCTCACCGGCACCAACACTGTCTACGGCTACAACAAAATTTTCCTTTTCTTTTAGCTCCAGATCCAATTGCCTGACAATTAAAAATTTTGCGCCTACCAGGTTTTCATCTTTTTTAGTAGACCAAACTGTTCCAATTACCTTACCTAAAAACAATCAACCCTCTTAAGATTTGTGTATTGAATGTTAATTCTACTGCTAATATAAATTACTTGATAAAAAGAAACAATCTAAGTTAGAATTAAATAAATGAAAGACTAAAAATTAAACGAATTAAAATTATCCGTTGGAAATTTTATATAAGAAAGTAGTACCTCTCAAATTATTTTTAATGTTGAAATAATCTGCGGCAGTTTGTGCAACATCGGAAAATGTTGCCCTTGTTCCCAGATTTTTACCCGGGGTATTTTTCCTAAAGAAAAGAAGCGGAACATATTCCCTGCTATGATCAGTACCGGAAGTAGTAGGATCATTTCCGTGATCTGCAGTTATTATAACGCAATCCGATTCATCCAACTTATTTAAAAATTCAGGTAAAAAATCGTCAAATTCTTTTAAAGCATCCGCAAAACCCTGCGGATTGTTTCTGTGGCCATAGTAAACATCAAAGTCAACTAAATTAGTAAAAATAAAACTTCCTTTAACTTTAGAAGTATATTCTATTAACTTATTACAGCCTTCGCTGTTGGATTTGGTTTTCTCCTTTAATTTAATGCCGTTGTAATTAAACAGATCGTTTATCTTTCCGATTGCAACCGTAGTAATATTGTTTTTATATAACAAATCCAATATTGTATCCGAAGGCGGGTCCAAAGAAAAATCTTTTCTATTTGTTGTTCTGGTGTAGCTCCCGGATTGTCCGATGAAAGGTCTTGCAATTACTCTTCCGACGATTAAAGGCGATGTTAAAACTTTGTTCCGGGTTATTTCGCAAATCTCATACAATTTATCAAGAGGTATTATATCTTCATGAGCCGCAATCTGAAACACCGAATCTGCAGATGTGTAAACAATGGGGAAGCCGGATTTTACATGCTCGTCGCCTAATTCTTTTATAATTTCTGTTCCCGATGCAGGCTTATTTCCCAGCACACCTTTGCAGCCGGTAAGGTTTATAAATTTTTCAATTATTTCATCGGGGAAACCATCGGGGAAATAAGAAAAGTCGGTATCAACAAATAGTCCGCCGATTTCCCAATGTCCTGTAGTTGAATCCTTCCCTTTGGATACTTCTTTCATTTTACCGAACGATGCAAGGGGTTTATCAATTTTATCTACTCCGATAATTTTACTAATATTGCCTAGTCCCAGCTTTTGCAGGTTTGGTAAATTTAACCCGTTGACGGCCGAGGAAATATTATAAAGTGTATTACTGCCTTCGTCACCATAATTAGATGCATCCGGCAATTCGCCTATACCCACACCATCGAGTACTATAATAAAGAAATTGTTCATGGATTATGCTCAGTTGCTAACTCATATCTAATTCTTACTCTTCATCTTATTCTTACTCCTTCTTACACCTACACTAAAACTTGAACTGCCCGCTAAGTTCAAGTGTAAATTTAAGTTCAAGAAGTATAAAGTATAAAGAACTTCCAAAGCATTATATTAGTTAATGTTCCGTACCGAATTGCCGCCTTTTTCAAGTGCTTTTTGAAGTGCAAGGTCGGCATTATAAATTACTTCTTCGGGATCTATTTTGTTATTTGCAGAGGCCACACCGATCGATACGGTATAAGTGGTTTGTTTGGAAACAACGGTAATAGACTTTCTAGCTATTTTAACCCGCAGTTTCTCGGCCCAAATAAAAACAGCTTTTGAAGTTGAATTAAAGAAATAAACTCCGAAAACTCTTTCGGAAAGCCGTCCGAAAATATTCATTTCATCAAGCTCTTTGGATATGGTTTCGCAAATGGTAGTAAGAACTTTCGGAAACGGGTTTCCGTCAAACAAAGATTCTTGTTCAAGAAAGTCATCTATCCTAATTAAAGCAAGTGCTCCCGGAATTTTCAACTTAGCTGCTTTAACAAGATCGGAAGTTAACCTCTCTTTAAAATTTTTCGCATTAAGGATTCTGGTTTCTATATCAATTGCCAGGTAACTTTTAAGCAGGTTTTGTGTGGAAAAAGAATAAAGCATAAAAGACATTATGCTTGTTGCGCTTTTTAAGAATTGAATATCGGCATTTGAATAAGCATTTTTCTTAAGGCTTTCAAAACATAAAACTCCGTAGTTGCGGTTGTCGTATATAAGCGGAATTGCTAGGAATGAGCCTTCAAAGCTTACACTTTCCACCTTGGAAAATCTTTTAAATTCACCGGAAGATATATCATCTATCTTCACAGGAATTCCGGAGACAATAGATTTTCCTACCAGCGTTCCGTTTAATTCTATTTCCAAGGTTTCGCCAACGTATTTTAGCGTTCTCTTGTTAATTACTTTTAATGTTTTAAATTTTTCTTCAAGAGGATAATAATATACGAATGCAAATACATCCCAATTTAATAGACTGCCTACACTATTTTGTAAGGATGTTATAATATCTTCATCGTTTTCAAATTTCTTATCCGGCGTAATTAAATTTAATAATCCTTTTAATCTTTGCTGGGAAATTGTGTCGGAATATTTTTCTTCAAAGATCGTAATTATCATAGTTATTACACGGACAAACCTGCCCAGCGCATAAATGGTCTCAATGCCGAATGCATCATCAACTTTAGAATCTACCGCAATTATTGCAATCAAAGATTTATCGTAAAATAACGGGACACCTACAAAGCTTCTTATTCCCTGCGGTGAATCATAATAACGGATTACATCGGCTTCGGCGGCAGGAGAAATATCACTTAATAATTCCGGTTCACCTTTCTGCACAATCTTGCTTAAAATATCGTCTTCAATATCAAATTTTCTGTTGGAAACTTCCGCTGAATTGCTTAAGAATTTTTCTATTGTAAGCTTTTCCTTTTTTTTGTTATACCAGAAAAATATTGCCGTGTTTGCAACAAATGCTTCCTTTATTACCGCAAGCATTTTCTCCAGAGCAAAGCTAAACTGTCCGTCGTGGCCTACCTCGCCGGGTAGCGATTCGTTTGCAATTTCTTCAAACTTTTCTTTTAGGTCGGGAGGCTTTAAAATATTTTTGGGTTCTCGGTATTCAGGTTTATAATTATCGGCCGTAATTACTTCAACATTTTTATGTTTGGAAACAATCTCAAATGAATCATCAAATTCTTCGGGATTTTCTTCAGATGATGTACCGGATTCTTCTTCACTTAGATCCTTACTTACATAAGGACCTTCGAATTTTATTGAATTGCGTAGAAAAATAATTATGGCAACATAAATTATTATTAAACCGATAGTAATAATTCTTATGATTATATCATCGGTAATAAACAGAACCGCCGCAAGAAGCGGAACAACAAGAAATATTAATAATCTTTTCCTTTGCTTTTGGTCCATCTATTTAATTGATAACAAAAAAAATATTAGAATACTATAAATTTACAATTTTTTAATGGCAAATAACATTCTTAAACTTCAAGGAATTAATAAAATAAAACCGAAAGTCTATTCAGGACTTCTTTCTTTCCTGTTTTTTTTACAGAAGAATAAAACAACAGGTTATCGCCGAAACTAAGTTCCGGGAAGGTTTTAATTATTGTTTTTTTTGTCCTGCTTAATCCCGACTGATTTAGCTTATCCGTCTTACTAAGTATAACAATATAAGGCAGATCGACTGCACGTAAAAAATTATTTAACATTATATCCGATTCGGCAGGAGTATGCCTGCTGTCTATTAAATGAAAAGCAAGAGAAATATTGCCTGACATTTTTATATAATCGCTTATAAGTTTTGCCCAATATTCTCTTTCCTTTTTGCTAGTTTTTGCATATCCGAACCCGGGAAGATCAACCAGGTAAAATTTATTATCTATCATATAATAATTTATAGACCTTGTTTTACCCGGTGTAGAACTCGTCTTTGCCAGATTCTTTCTGTTAAAAAGTAAATTTATAAAAGTAGATTTACCTACGTTGGATCTACCGCATAAAATAACTTCCGGCAGATTTGTTTTTGGTAAATCCTTAAGATTATAAACAGACTTTATGAATTCTTGCTTTTCAAACATAATAAAAAAGAGTAACCGAAATTTAAGGTTACTCTTGCATCACTCCAAAAAAAATTTTTATTGCAGAGATTTTAATTTAGACCGGTTAACCGTTATTTGCAAACAATTAATGAAATACTAAATTGAATCTAACCATTGACTATTAACTTTTAACTATCTCGTTAAAGTCATTTTAATTATTCTTGTTTGCTCACCGCATACTAACCGGCAGATATAAATTCCGGAAGGCACGGGTTTACCGTGATTATTTTTGGAATCCCATATAACGGAGTAAAACCCGGCAGATTTATATTTGTCGTTTAGTAATACAGCTACTTCCCTGCCGATAAGGTCATAAACCTTCAAAGAAACTTTACCGCCGACAGGTATTTCAAAACTAATTTTGGTTTCCGGATTAAAAGGATTGGGAAAATTTTGGTATAAATAATATTCCGAATTTATAACATCTTCATTCCGAACCTTTGAAACTTCAGCCGGATATTTCCAGATACCGTCACCGTTCGTGCCGATAAAAAGAATAAACTCATCATTTTTAATAATACCTGCCAACGTATTTATGCCTTTAACAATGCAGTTGCAGTAATATACAACGGGCATCCAATTATTGCCGCCGTCGATACTTTTATATAACACAAATGAATTATCATTTGCCTGCCCGCCGGCAAATACTTCACCATATTTTAAAGGATTTGCCGCTATACATTTAAATGTAACATCTTTAATATTTGATAAACTTACTTTCCATGTATTGCCGCCGTCGGTCGATTTTAATATATTCTCATTTAAGCCTACAAAAATAATACTAGAGTTGCCCGGTAATACACACATTGAAAAACACGAATAAACTTCTCCTATCGGTAAGTTTATGTATTCCCATGATTCACCGAGGTTAGTTGATTTTATTAAAACAGCCGAACCAATTGCGCTGTTGTTAAAACCGCCTGCCCATACAGTAGAATCGTTTGTATAAACAAAATTTAATTCTGTTGTTTCCGGTCCTTTCCAGCATTCAGACCACATGCTGTCTTTATAGACATAAATATTCGGATTATTAGTACAACAAAACACAGGTTTAGGGTAATCAAAACCTGCCAAAGATTTTACTACTTTTATTTCATTTCTATCCAATCCGAAATCATCAGGTGGAATTGCAGATTGTACCGGCAAAACATTGGAATATATTAATGTACTATCTTCTGATGAATCCGGCTGCAATGCCATAAATAATTTAGTTAAAGAAGGAGATAAAGATTGTGCATAAACACATGATAATGATCTTTTTACAAAACTAACTTGTGTCCAGGAAGAATCCTCACCAGCAAAATCATGAAAATACAAACCGTCGTTTACGGTTCCGGCAATAACAAGGTTTTCATAACTATTTTTCGCAACAGTTAAAGAAGTGATTGTCTTACCGGCTAATGCAACCGGCATTACCTGGCAAAAAGAAGTTGGTCTGAATAAAAACAACAAAATAAAAATTAACGCTGCTTTCATTTAAGTAACCCTTTTAATGATGTAAAAAAATAAAAAATAAACATGCATTATTCAATATAAAAGCAAAAACCCCGGCATAACCGGGGTTTAAACACTAAAAATGTTATTAGTAAATTTTTATTTTTTTTCTTCGGTTTCAGAGACTACATTGGCTTCTTCAACTTCTTGTGTTTCTTCAGCTTCTTGTGCTTCTTTTTCCCGCTTTGCCTTAACTTTGGCTTCTTTCTTTTCTTTGTGTTCTTCGGCTTTAGCATTGGCAATATCGTTATAATCTACCAATTCAAGTATAGCAACTTCAGCCGCATCACCCATTCTTGTTCCAAGCTTTACAATTCGTGTATAACCGCCGGGGCGTTCGCCAATCTTCGGGATTATTTCCGCGAATAATTCTTTAACAACTTCGTGGTCATGAATTACACTCATTACCTGTCTCTTTGAGTGAAGATTATCTTTTTTTGCTTTGGTAATTAATGTATCTACATACCTGCCGGCTTCTTTTGCTTTGGCTAAGGTAGTTCTTATTCTTTTATGTTTAAATAAAGAAGTAGCAAGCGAGTTCAAAAGTGCCTCGCGATGGCTAGATGTTCTTCCTAATTTTCTACCTTTTACTCTATGTCTCATAAATAAACCCTTAATAAAAAATTATATGTTTTCGGTGTCTTCTTTCAGATACTTGTCTACATCCATACCGAATTCAAGTCCCAGGTTTTCAACAATTTCCATTAATTCCGCAAGAGATTTTCTTCCGAAATTTCTAAACTTCAGCATATCGGATTCGTCTTTTCTTACAAGGTCCGAAAGATTTCTAATATTGGCGGCTTTTAAACAATTATGAGATCTAACGCTTAGTTCCAGGTCGTCAACATTAGTTAATAATATTTTTCTTATCCTATCTTTCTCGCTGTCTTTTTGGCTGACTGCTTGTTCTTCTTCCTGTTCTATATCGAAATTAATAAACAACTGTATATGGTCTCTCATAATTTTTGCAGCCTGAGTTAATGCATCATCAGGTGTAATCGATCCGTCGGTTATAATTTCCAAAGTTAATTTTTCAAAATCGTTTTTATCGCCTATACGAACATTCTCAACATCGTACTTTACATTTTTAATAGGAGTAAAAATTGAATCTATCGGTATTACACCTATGGTTTGTTCGGGAGTAACATTTTCGGCAGCAGGTACATAGCCTTTGCCTCTGCCTACTCTGATTTCGATATCGAACTTTGCATTTTTATTTAATGTTGCAATATGAAGTTCGGGATTTAGAATTTCCACTTCGTTGCTGTTTTTCTGAATATCTGCAGCAGTAAATTCCGATTCTCCGCTGAAAGAAATATCAATTTTATTAGGTTTTTTGTTTAATAGTTTAAGTCTTACCTGTTTTAAATTAAGTATAATTTCGGAAACATCCTCAACCACGCCTTCAATAGTTGTAAACTCATGCAAAACCCCGCTGAATTTAACGGAAGTAATTGCAGCACCTGTTAAGGATGAAAGTAATACTCTTCTTAAAGAATTTCCCATAGTTACCCCGTAACCTCTTTCAAGAGGCTGCAGAATAAATCTTCCAAATGTATTCGTATAACTTGACTCATCTAGAACTACGGCTTCAGGCATCTTTAAATTTGATCCACTCATTTAATAATCCTCTAAAATTAGTATAAAAAATTTGAATTTATTTGGAATAAAGCTCAACTACCAACTGCTCGTTAGCATTTAGAGGAACGTCTGCTCTTTCCGGAACCTGTAAAAATGTTCCCGACAACGAAGCTTTATCAATAGACAACCAGGAGTATGTACTGTCTTTAACCCTTCTAAGAGAATTATGGATAAGATCCAGTTTTTTACTCTTCTCTTTTATCTTAATTATATCACCTGCCGATAAAATAAAAGACGGGATATCAACCAGATGTTCGTTAACAATTATGTGTCTATGTCTTATTAATTGCCTGGCTTGCTTACGCGAGGATGCAAAGCCCAGCCTGTATACAACGTTGTCTAATCTGCTTTCCAAAAGTTTAACCAGGTTCTCGCCTGTAATACCTTTTTGCTTTATTGCTTTCTCAAAATAGTTTTCAAACTGTGTTTCCAGCAAGCCGTATAATCTTTTAATTTTTTGTTTCTCTCTAAGCTGAATTCCGTATTCGGAAACTTTGGCTCGCCTAGAATTTCCGTGCTGACCCGGAGGATAATTTCTAATTTCTATAGGGCATTTTTCCGAGTAACACTTCTGCCCTTTCAAAAACAACTTTTGTCTTTCTCTTCTGCACAGCTTACAAACTGATTCCGTATATCTTGCCATTTAATAACTCTCCGATATAAATTAAACTCTTCTTTTCTTAGGCGGCCTGCAGCCGTTATGAGGAATTGGTGTAACATCTTTAATAGAACTAATATCCAAACCGGCGGTATTTAGCGCCCTTATTGCTGCTTCTCTTCCGGAACCGGGTCCCTTAATAAATACATCTATCCTTCTTAGACCCAAATCATACGCTTCTTTAGCAGCAGCTTCAGCAGATGTTTGGGCAGCATAAGGAGTATTTTTCCTGGAACCTTTGAAACCGTTTTTACCGGCCGAAGACCAGGCAATGGTATTGCCGTAAATATCGGTTATCGTTACAATAACATTATTAAAAGTTGCTTTTATATGTGCTACTCCGTTAGCATCTACATGCGATTTCTTCTTTGTTTTTTTAATGACTTTAGCCAAGTTTTAAACCTCCAAGTTTACAAAAATTATTTCTTAGCCGGAGCCTTTTTCTTACCGGCAACTGTTTTTCTTTTACCTTTTCTAGTCCTGGAATTTGTCCGTGTCCTTTGACCTCTTGCAGGCAAACCTCTTCTATGCCTAATCCCGCGGTAAGAACCAATGTCCATTAATCTTTTTATATTCTGCTGAATTTCGGAACGCAGCGAACCTTCGACTTTATAATCTGCGGTTAATACTGCTCTAATTTCCGCTACTTCTTCATCGGTTAGGTCTGCAACTTTTTTATTAGGGTCGACCTTGGATTTGGAAATAATTTCTTTAGAGATTGAAGGTCCTATTCCGTAAATATACTGAAGACCGAATAAAACTTTTTTATTTTTCGGTAAATCCACACCTGCTATACGAGCCACTTAAATACTCCTTAAATTTTAATTAACCTTGACGCTGTTTGTGTTTCGGGTTTTTACAAATTACTCTTACAACGCCTTTACGTTTAATTATTTTACAATTATCACAAATTTTTTTAACAGAAGCTCTAACTTTCATCTCTGTTCCTCTATTTATACCTATATGTTATTCTGCCTTTGGTTAAATCATAAGGAGATAATTCAATTGAAACTTTATCTCCGACCAAAATCTTAATAAAATGCATTCTCATTTTACCTGAAATATGAGCAAGAATTTCATGCCCGTTATCCAGCTTTACTTTAAAGTGGGCATTGGGCAATGTCTCAGTAACTACTCCATCTACTTTTATAGGTCCTTGTTTAGCCATTAACAAACAGATAATATCTCAGGTTTACCGTTAGAAATTAAAATTGAATGTTCAAAATGTGCCGAAGGTAATCCGTCGGCAGCTACAACGGTCCATCCGTCGTAATTAGTTTTAACCGAATATTTGCCCATATTAACCATAGGTTCTATGGCAATTGTCATACCTTCTTTAAGTTTAGAACCGGTACCTTTTTTACCGAAATTAGGAACCGAAGGCCCTTCGTGTAAAAATTTACCTACACCGTGTCCGCAAAGATCTCTTACAACCGAAAAGCCGTTAGCCTCAACAAAATTTTGCACAGCAGCAGAAATATCATGTACTCGATTTTTTGCAACTGCTTGTTCGATGCCCAGATATAATGCTTTTTCGGTTACATCCAGAAGTTTTTGCTTTGCTTCGGAAATATTACCAACCGCAGCGGTTAATGCCGCGTCTCCAAAGTACCCGTTCTTTTGAACACCTACATCCAAAGAAACAATTTCACCTTCTTTAAGAACTCTATTTCCGGGAATTCCATGAACAACTTCATCATCAACAGATACACAAATTGATGCAGGGTAATTAATTGATGAACCACCCTGCGAATATCCTTTAAATGCCGCAACTGCATTATTACTTAAAATATAATCTTCACCAATACTATCAAGTTCTTTAGTTGTAATTCCCGGTTTAACATATCTTTTAAGCAACTGCAAAGTTTCGGCTACTATTTTATTACTTTCCCTTATATAATCAATTTCTTTTTTTGTTTTTATATAAATCACAAATAACTTCTATCTTCTAGATTTTATTTTACTCGTTTTCATAAAACCGTCGTAATGTCTCATAACCAGGTGAGACTCTATTTGGTGCAGAGTATCCAGAGCAACACCGACAATAATTAGTAAGCTTGTACCTCCAAAGAACTGTGCAAACCTTCCGGTAACACCCCAGTTTGAAACAAAGGCAGGCATAATTGCCACAATAGCCAAAAATATAGATCCGGGTAAAGTAATCTTTGTTAAAATATTATCTATAAACTCGGAAGTCTGTTTCCCGGGTCTTATTCCCGGAATAAACCCACCCTGTTTCTTCATTGTATCCGCTACATCCTTGGGATTAAATTCAATTGCAGTATAAAAATATGTAAAGAATATAATCATTATTGCATAAACTATTGAATACAGCGGTGACGTATATTGAAAATTCTGCGCAAAATTTACAAGGAACTCGTTGTTCGGAAAGAACTGTAAAATTGTTGCAGGAATAAACATAATGGACTGTGCAAATATTATGGGCATAACACCGGCTGTATTTACTCTTAACGGGATATATTGGGTAACACCTCCGTAAACTTTTCTGCCGACAACTCTTTTTGCATATTGTACAGGAATTCTTCTGGTTCCTTCGGTAACAAGAACAACACCTGCAATAATCAAAACCATGAAACCTATAATAACCAGTTCAACTATAAGGCTTCTGGTACCTTCGCTAATCAGCCGGTATTCATCCAGCAGGGCAAACGGGAACCGATCAATGATACCTATAAATATTATAAGAGAAATACCGTTGCCTATTCCTTTATCGGTTATCTGTTCACCCAGCCACATCATAAAAATAGTGCCGGAAGTTAGTATTAGAATAGTAGATAATGTCCAACCTATTCCTTGCACGGCAGCCGGAACTACCGAAACTCCTTGTACCGTAGTGTTAACAAGCTTAATAGTTACGCCCCAAGACTGGAATAAACAAATTAAAACAGTACCATACCTGGTTAACTGCGTAATTTTCTTCCGTCCTTCTTCACCTTCCTGTTGAAGCTTTTGAAAATAAGGTACAACCGCACCTAACATTTGAATTATAATGGCGGCGGTTATATACGGCATAATTCCTAAAGCAAAAATTGCAGCGTTGTGAAATGCACCACCTACAAATAAATCATACAAACCGAATAAGGTATTTGCATTTTGATTCCTAGTGCTTTCGGCTAGTAGGTTAGCATCAATTCCCGGAAGCGTAATATGTGCACCTATTCTACAAACAACAAGCAACGCCAAAGTATAAATAATCCTCTGGCGAAGCTCATGTATCTTAAAAATATTTCTGAATGTTTCTGTAAGTTTAGCCATCTATTTCCAATTTAAATCTTTTCAATTGACCCGCCGGCGGATTCTATTTTTTCCTTTGCCGACTTACTAAATGAGTTAACTTGAACTTTTATTTTGGCTTTAAGGTCTCCGTTACCCAGAAGCTTAACCGGGTCTTTTAAATTCGAGATAAGTCCATGCTTTTTTAGAACCTCTGCATTAATTAACTCATCACTTATTTTTTTAGTAGAGACTAATTTCTCTAAAGAATCCACATTCACAATTTGGTAATAAACCTTAAACTTGTTGGTAAAGCCGAATTTAGGAACTCTTCTTTGCAGCGGCATCTGTCCGCCTTCAAACCAATTTTTATGTTTTGCACCCGAACGTGATAACTGGCCGTTCATTCCTTTTGTAGCAGTACCGCCATGCCCGGAACCTTCACCTCTTCCGATTCTCTTACTTTTCCTTTTAGAACCTTCGGCATATTTTAAATTACTTAGAACATCCATATTAAAAACCCTACTTACTTCTTAATTTCTTCTACCTTAACTAAATGAGATACTTTTTTAATCATGCCTCTAATTTGAGGAGTATCGTTGTGAACTATTTCCCAATTCGGTTTTCCAAGTCCAAGTGCCTTTATCGTTTTCTTCTGATCTTTAGATCTGTCTATTATACTTCTAGTTTGAATAATTTTTAATTTTCCCATGACTTCCTCAATTAAGCACTAAAAAGTTCACTAATAGTAATTCTTCTTTTTGCAGCCATTTTTCTGGCATCAATCATACTTAACAAACCGTTAAGAGTAGCTTTAACCTGGTTATGGGGGTTACTCGATCCCAAAGACTTTGTTAAAATATCCTGAATTCCTGCAGCTTCCAAAACGGCTCTAACACCACCGCCGGCAATCAATCCGGTTCCGGGTGATGCAGGCTTTAACAATACTTTACCTGCACCGTACTTACCGATAATTTCGTGAGCAATGGTTCCTTTAATAACCGGTACGCTGACAAGGCTCTTTTTTGCATCATCTATACCTTTTGAAATTGCATCAGTAACTTCATTTGCTTTTCCAAGTCCCACGCCAACAATACCCTGGCCGTTGCCAACAACAACAATGGCATTAAAACTAAACCGTCTTCCGCCTTTAACAACTTTAGCAACACGGTTTATATGAACAACTTTTTCTTTTAGTCCTTCTATTTCGCTAGACTTAACATTTTTCAATTGGTTCTCCAAAAACTACTATTTTAATATTTTTTAATTCTCTTCTTTACAATAAGATCTTCAAAGTCCGGCAATTATTTAGCTGCCGGGAGAGGATTCGAACCTCTACAGACGCCTCCAAAGGGCGTAGTCCTGCCATTAGACGACCCGGCAAGGGAACAATTAACAATTAAGAATGAATAATTAAAAATTATACTATTTAGATAAAGTGTTTTGCATTTTAGATTTTTCATTCATTGTTAATTTTTAATTATCAACTGTTAATTAGAATTTTAAACCACCTTCGCGTGCACCTTCTGCAACAGCTTGCACACGTCCGTGATATTTGTATCCGTTCCGGTCAAAAATTACGGTGGTAATATTCTTTTCAATTGCTTTTTTAGCAATTAAGTTTCCTATTACCTTGCTTTTTTCTTTTTTGCCTTTTATCTTTTTTAACTCTTCCGTTACTTCTTTATTAAGAGAAGAAGCCGAAACAATTGTGTTACCGGTTGTATCGTCGATTAATTGTGCATAAATATTATTTAAGCTCCGGTAAACAGATAATCTAGGTCTTTCCGGCGTACCGGTTACTATTTTTTTAATTCTGGCTTTAGACCTTAACCTTGAATTATTATTTCTCTTAATCATTTCTAAATCAGCTCCCTAAATTTATTTACCTGCTGTTTTACCGGCTTTCCTTTGAATTTGTTCATCGGAATACTTAATTCCTTTTCCTTTATACGGCTCGGGCTTCCTTATAGATCTGATTTTTGCCGCAACCATTCCAACAAGCTGTTTATCAATACCTGTTATAACTATTTGAGTCTGAACAGGAGTCTGCAGCGTAATTCCGTCAGGAGGAATAAAATATATCGGGTGTGAATAACCCATATTTAAAAGAAGATTTTTACCTTTCAATTCCGCTCTATAACCAACACCAACAATATCAAGCGTCTTTTGATAGGTCTTTGTAACTCCGTCAACCATATTTTGAATTAAAGCTCTTGTTAAACCATGAAGCGCTTTATTTTCCTTTGAGTCATCCGGTCTCTTTACAAGAATTTCATTATCCTTAATCTCAATTCCAATGTTGCGGTTAAAAACATTTTCAAGCTCGCCTTTGGGGCCTTTGATTTTAACCTCATTACCGTTCAAGGTAACTTTTACATCTTTAGGAATTACAATTGGTTTTTTACCTACTCGTGACAATTTAAAACTCCAAAATAATTTACCATATATAACAAACTACTTCGCCGCCTACAGCCTGACGTCTTGCTTCTTTATCCGTAAGCAGCCCTTTTGGTGTTGAAATAACAGCTATTCCCAGGCCATTTAAAACTCTCGGCAGTTCTTTCGAATTTTTATAAACTCTTAAACCCGGGGTACTTATTTTTTTCAAACCGCTAATAGCGGAAACACCGTTAGAATATCTTAACAAGATCCTTAAAATATTTTGCTTATTATCCTCAATAACCTTATAGTCTTCAATAAATTTATTATTCTTTAAAATTTCGGCCATACTTTTCTTCATGCTAGAAGAGGGTATGTCTACATTTATTTTTTTTGCTTTAGCAGCATTTCTAATTCTTGTTAAAAAATCTGAAATCGGATCTGTAACAGGCATACAATTCTCCTTTTACCAACTTGACTTTTTTAATCCCGGAATTTCGCCTTTTAGAGCCATTTCTCTTAATACCAAACGCGAAACACCGAATTTACGATAATATGATCTTGCTCTTCCCGTAAACATACATCGGTTATGCAGCCTAACCGGAGAAGAATTTTTAGGTAATTTCTGCAATCCGGTAAAGTCACCTTTTTCCTTCAATTCTTTTCTAAGCTTTGCGTACTTGTTTACAAGTTTTGCTCTTTTATCTTCTCTAGCTATTAAACTTTTTCTTGCCATTAAAACTCCTAACTAGGCTGTTTTCAATTCTTTTTTTCTAAACGGGAAGCCGAAAGCCTGCAGCAATTCATAAGCTTCGTTATCTGTTTTAGCGGTTGTTACAAAAGTAACATCCATACCTAAAATTCTAGATATTTTATCTACGTTTATTTCCGGAAAAATAATCTGTTCTTTAATTCCTAATGAATAATTGCCTCTTCCGTCAAATGATTTATCGGAAAGGCCTCTAAAATCTCTAACACGAGGTAAAGCCACATTAATAAGTCTGTCTAAAAACTCAAACATTTTTTCCCGTCTTAGTGTAACCATTGCTCCTATATTTACACCTTCGCGAAGTTTAAAATTCGAAATAGCTTTTTTAGCTTTTCTAATACTTGCTTTCTGTCCGGTTATTGCTTCCAATTCTTTAACAGCTTGTTCCAGAATTTTTTGATCTGCAACAGCAGCACCTACACCCATATTAACAACAATTTTATTAAGCTTAGGTACTTGCATTACGCTTTTATAACCGAATTTTTTAAACAGTCCCGGCACAACTTCTTTTTTATAAGTATCGGCTAGTCTGGCTTTAATTTTAATTTCATTTTCCGGGGCGCTTACTTTTTCTTTTTTAGCGCCTTTCGGCTGCTTTTGAGCACTATCTTTTTTAGTTTTTTTCTCTGCCATTATTTAATTAAAATAATTTTGTTATTAAATCATTTCTCCGCTTGTTCTACTTACACGAGCTCTTTTCTTTTTCCCGGTTTTTTCATCAAGAATAATTTGAGAACCAAGCCTTGATGGTTGACCGTTGCTAGGATCGATAATCATTACATTAGAGACGTGAATAGAAGATTCTTTTTCAACAATACCGCCTTGCGGATTTGTTTGACTCGGCTTTGTATGCCTTTGTCTTAAATTAATTCCTTCAACAATTACCCTGGAATTTTTAGGAAACACTTTTAATACTTTACCGGTTTTACCTCTGTCGTTTCCGGCAACTATCATTACATTATCGTTTTTGTGAATTTTCATTTATTTTCCAAAAATTAAACTCTTTACACTTTATAAAACTTCCGGTGCCAGGGAAACTATTTTCATAAATTGCTTTTCTCTTAACTCTCTTGCAACCGGCCCGAAAATACGTGTACCTTTCGGTTCATTCTGGTTATTTATAAGAACAGCGGCATTTTCGTCAAAACGTATATAAGAGCCGTCTTTTCGTCTAACTTCTTTTTTAGTTCTTACAATAACTGCTCTGGATACTTCGCCTTTTTTAACCTGTCCGTTAGGGATTGCTGCTTTAACGGTAACAACAACCAAATCTCCAACGCTTGCATACTTTCTACCGCTACCGCCAAGTACACGGATGCACCTTACTTTTTTTGCGCCAGAGTTATCGGCAACTACTAAATTCGTTTCTTCTTGAATCATTTAACTGTACTCCTTGCTTTAACTACTAGTAAGCTTCCGGCTTACTTGGCTTTTTCTACAATTTCTACTAAGTGCCATCTTTTTTTTGCACTTAAGGGGCGAGTTTCCATAATCCTTACTCTATCGCCAATGCTGCACTCATTCTTTTCGTCGTGTGCCATTAACTTGGTGGTTTTCTTAAAATACTTTTTATAAATAGTATGCGGAACTCTTCTTTCTATTGCAACGGTAATTGTCTTCTGCATTTTATTGCTTATAACCACACCAACTCTGGTTTTTCTTAATGCACGTTGTTCCATATTTAAGCGTTAACTCCTTCTTTTTTTTCGTCTCCGGTTTCGGCAGTTTTATTTAACTGTCTTTCTCTAAGGACAGTTTTTAACCTGGCAAGTTCTTTTTTGGTTATTTTAAGTTTTGCCGTATTCGTCAACTGCTTTAGCTGGTGTGCAAAGCGTAAATCCATAAGATTTGTTTCATCGTCTAAAATTTGCTTTAGCAGTTCGTCTTCTTTTAGTTCTCTTATTTCATGAATCTTCATTTTTTCACACCTTGGTTTTATTCAAAGTCCGGTCTGGTTACAACTTTAGTTTTAATAGGCAACTTATAAGAACACGTCTTAAGTGCTTCATTTGCCAATTCTTTGGAAACGCCGGAAACTTCAAAAAGAATTCTGCCCGGTTTAACAACAGCAACCCAAAATTCTGGAGCGCCTTTTCCTTTTCCCATTCTTGTTTCAAGAGGTTTTTTGGAAACCGGCTTATCGGGAAAAATTCTAATCCAAACTTTACCGTCTCTCTTCATTTTCCTGGAAAGAGCAACACGACAGGCTTCTATCTGCCGGCTAGTAATCCAATGCGGTTCCATTGCCTTTAATCCAAAATCTCCAAAAGCAACGGAACTGCCGCGTTTTGCTTTACCGGCCATTCTTCCGCGCTGTGATTTTCTAAATTTTACTCTTTTCGGCATTAACATAATTTAAACTCCTGATGATTTTATTCCGATGCTCTTTTGCCTAAAATTTCTCCGCGGCAAATCCAAACTTTAATTCCTATTGAACCGTAAATAGTTTCTGATCTACCGGCCGCATAATCAATATCTGCTCTTATAGTATGAAGAGGAATACGACCTTCTTTATACTGTTCTGTTCTTGCCATTTCCGCACCGCCAAGTCTACCGGAACACATAATTCTAATACCTTCGGCACCCATCCGCATTGCAGCAGTAATAGACATTTTCATAGCTCTTCTAAAAGATACTCTGCCTGCAATTTGGCTTGCAATATTTTCTGCAACAAGGTAAGCATCAAGTTCTGGCCTTTTAATTTCCGATATTTGAATTTTAACTTCTTTATCCGTAACCTGTTTTAATTCCTGCTCTAGTTGAGTAATTTCTTTACCGCTTTTTCCGATAACAACACCCGGTCTGGAAGTATGTATTGTAAGAATTATGTTTTTGGATGTCCTGTCAATCACAATTCTTGAAATGCCTGCTTTTTTTAAGCGGTTCCTAATATATTCTCTAAGCTTTTCATCTTCTTTTAACTTGGAAGAATAACTTTTATTTTCATACCAATTAGAGTCCCATCCTCTAATAATTCCAACTCTCAGTCCTATCGGGTTTGTTTTTTGTCCCAAAAAATATCCTCCTAAAGTTTATGCCTTTGTTGCAACTACAATCGTTAAATGACAGGAACGTTTTCTAATTCTATAAGCTCTGCCCATAGGGGCGGGAGAAATTCTTTTAATAGTAGGTCCCTGGTTAACATAAGCTTCTTTAACGAATAATTCTTCCGGCTCCAGTCTTGTTGCTTCATCTTTATTTAAGAGGTTTGCAACAGCAGACCTTAATACTTTCTCCGCATCTTTTGAAGCATGCTTGGGAGAAAAGTGAAGAATTTCCAAAGCTTTGTCAACCGAAACTCCTCGAATCAAATCTACAACCAGCCGCATTTTACGGGGTGAAGAGCCAATGTATTTATGTATTGCTTGTGCTTCCATTTAATTGATAAATCCTTTTGTTCGCATTATTTGGCTGCCTTAGATGCTTTTTCTGCTTTGGTTCCGGGATGAGCTCTAAAAATTCTAGTTGGAGCAAATTCTCCCAGCTTATGCCCGACCATATTTTCAGTAATATAAACGGGAATCATTTTATTTCCGTTGTGAACTGCAATAGTATGACCGACAAAATCCGGTGTAATTGTAGAAGCTCTCGACCATGTTTTAATAATTTTTTTCTGATTTGTACTGTTTAGCTGATTTATTTTAGCTTCCAGTTTATAATCAACAAATGGTCCTTTTTTAACCGATCTAGGCATATTAAATCTCTACTTCTTATTCCGTCGTTTAATAATTAATTTATTAGATTCTTTTTTATGTTTTCTTGTCTTTAATCCTTTGGCTTTTTGACCCCATGGAGAAACCGGATGACCGCCGCCGGAAGATTTCCCTTCACCGCCGCCCATCGGGTGATCAACAGGATTTTTTGCTACTCCTCTTACGTGAGGCCTTACTCCAAGCCATCTCGATCTGCCAGCTTTACCGTAACTTATGTTTTCTTGCTCGGCATTACCCACAACTCCGTATGTAGCCATACAATTAAGCCTAACCAATCTTACCTCGCCGGAAGGCATTTTTAATTGTGCGTAGTCGCCTTCTTTTGCAAGCACCTGCAAAGCAGAGCCTGCACTTCTTCCTAACTGCCCGCCTTTGCCTGGTTTTAATTCAACATTATGGACAAAACTTCCTAAAGGCATTTCTTTAAGCGGTAATGCATTGCCGGCATATATATCACTTCCCGGACCGGATTGAACCGTATCGCCAACCTTTAATCCGTTAGGAGCAATTATATATCTTTTTTCTCCATCTGCATAATGTAAAAGAGCAATTCTAGATGTCCTGTTGGGATCATATTCAATTGAAAAAACTTTTGCAGGGATTCCTGTTTTATCACGTTTAAAATCTATTATTCTATACTTCCTTTTATGGCCGCCGCCTTTATATCTTGCGGTAACTCTTCCGTGATTATTTCTTCCGCCGGATTTTTTTAACGCTACCGTAAGAGATTTTTCCGGTTTCGTCTTTGTAATTTCCTCAAATGAGGGAACGGACATGAACCTGGATCCGGGTGTATTTGGTTTTATTTTTATTATAGCCATTTAATCTACCTGCAATAACATACTAAACTTGTTCAAATGTTTCTATTGTTTCTCCTTTTTTAAGAGTAACAATTGCTTTTTTAAATTTCGGAGTTTTTCCTTCAAACTTTCCGCTTTTTCTAAATTGAGTTTTAGTTTTTCCGGCATGGTTAAGAGTTCTTACGCTAACTACATTAACCTGGTATTTTTTTTCAATAGCCTTAGCAATTTCAATTTTATTTGCTTTTGTATTAACAAGGAAACCATATTTACCGGTATCGGCGGTTAGGTTAGTCATCTTTTCCGTAATTAACGGGCTAACTAAAACATCATGCATATTAATTCACCGCCTCTTCTTTACTCTTAAATGAATTTGTAATTATATCAACCGCACTTTTTTGCATTACCAGTACCTGGTTATTTAATATGTCGTATGTAGATGCTTTATAAGCTTCAAGAATTTTAATTTTAGGAATATTTCTGCCGGATTTAAAAACCGTATCTAATTTTTCATTAGTCAGCAGCAATACCTTTTTCCCGGAAAGTTTGAAAGCATCTAGAAAATTTATAAAATCTTTTGTCTTTGGCTTTGCAAAGTTAAAGTCTTCAACAACAATCAACTGTTCATCTTTTACTTTATAACTAAGTGCGGATTTCCTAGCTAGTTTTTTAACTTTCTTCGGCAAATCCTGCCTGTAATCTCTAGGACGGGGACCGAAAATAGTTCCACCGCCAACCCATAACGGAGAACGAGTTGTGCCTGCCCTTGAGCCGCCTCTTCCTTTTTGCCGCCAGGGTTTTTTACCGCCGCCTCTTACCTCTCCTCTTTCTTTAGCTTTATGAGTACCTTGCCTACGGTTTGCCAGAATAGATTTAACAGATAAGTAAATAGCGTGATCATTCGGCTCAATTCCGAATATATCATCGGCAAGATCTAATTTCTCACCCGATAAACTGCCGTCTATTTTGTAAACTTCTAATGTCATTTTTATATAACCAATTTCTTCTTTTTAAAAAGCTCTGCCATCCGGCAAAGCAGCTTACGGCTTAATTAATTCTACATAAGAATTTATTGCACCGGGAACAGCACCTTTAACTAAAATTATATTCTCTTCCGGTAAAATTTTAACTACTCTCAAATTTGAAACCGTAACCGAATCATTTCCGGTTCTTCCGGCCATTCTTTGACCTTTAAATACTCTTGAAGGATAAGAACTTGCGCCAATAGATCCGGGTGCTCTTAATCTATCCGATTGGCCATGAGTTGTACCGCCTACGCCGCCGAAACCATGCCTTCTCATAACGCCTTGAAATCCTTTGCCTTTACTTTTACCGCGTACTTTTATTTTTTCACCTTCCGTAAAAATATCCGTTTTAATTTCATCGCCAATCTTAAATTCGGAAACGGATGGAAAATTGAATTCTCTTAAAACCGGAGCCGGAGTTAAATTATTTTTCTTGTACTGACCTAAAACCGGTTTAGAAACATTCTTTTCTTTTCTTACACCATAGCTTAATTGAAGTGCTTCGTATCCGTCCTTATCCTTTGTCCGGATAGAAACAATTTTGCATGGACCTGCCGAAATCACTGTAACGGGAATCAATTCACCGTCGCCGTTAAAAACACTCGACATTCCAATTTTTTTACCGATAATGCCAGACATCTTAACTCCCAAATTCATTAAAGCTTAATCTCAATATCAACTCCCGCCGGAATATCCAATTTACTTAGCGAATCGACGGTTTTATTATTTGAATTATGTATATCAATAATTCTTTTATGTGCCCTGGTTTCAAATTGTTCTCTGGATTTTTTATCTACATGCGGAGATCTAAGCACTGTATAAACAGTTCTTCTTGTTGGCAGCGGAATAGGCCCGGAAACAATTGCCCCGGTGCTTCTTACCGTTTTAATAATCTTTTCAGTCGATTTATCAATCAAAATATGATCGTATGATTTTAACTTTATTCTAATCTTTTGACCGGGCACTTAAATTACTCCTTATTAAATTAACACACAAAATCCCTCCCGAAGTAACCGGGAGGGATTTTTTAAATCCGATTTTATTCGATGATTTTCGTTACAACACCGGAAGCTACCGTTCTTCCGCCTTCGCGGATAGCAAAACGCAATCCATCTTCCATAGCAATCTCGGAAATCAATTCTACGGAAATTGTAACACTGTCTCCCGGCATAACCATTTCGGTTCCTTCCGGAAGAGTAGCTACTCCTGTAACATCCGTAGTTCTAAAATAGAACTGCGGTCTGTAACCACTGAAGAAAGGCGTATGACGTCCGCCTTCTTCTTTTGATAATACGTAAACAGAGCCTTCAAATTTTTTATGAGGAGTAATGGAACCGGGTTTGGCAAGAACCATTCCTCTCTCGATTTCTTTCTTATCAACACCTCTTAAAAGAAGACCGGCATTATCACCTGCAACGGCCGCATCAAGTTCTTTTCTAAACATTTCAATACCGGTAACAACAGTCTTTTTGTGTAAGCCTAGTCCAATCAACTCAACTTCTTCACTAAGTTTTACCTGACCTCTTTCAACTCTTCCTGTTGCAACCGTACCGCGGCCGGTAATAGAAAAGACATCTTCAACAGGCATTAAGAAAGGCTTGTCGGTATCTCTTTCCGGAACCGGTATATAGCTGTCAACAGCATCCATAAGTTCCCAAATACAATTATATCTAGGGTCATCCGTGGGTGCATTTGAAGCACCTGCTTCCAAAGCCTGTAAGGCAGAACCTTTAACAATCGGGATTTCATCTCCCGGAAATTCATATGAGGTTAACAAATCCCTTAATTCAACTTCCACCAATTCAATCAATTCGGGATCATCAACCATATCAATTTTATTAAGGAACACAACGATTCTAGGAACACCAACCTGACGAGCAAGAAGAATATGCTCTCTTGTTTGAGGCATGGGACCATCGGTAGCGGCAACTACCAAAATAGCGCCATCCATCTGGGCAGCACCGGTAATCATGTTTTTTACATAGTCCGCATGTCCGGGGCAATCAACATGAGCATAGTGTCTTTTTTCGGTTGAGTATTCAACGTGTGCAGTTGCAATAGTAATACCTCTTTCTCTTTCTTCGGGAGCATTATCAATACTATCAAAAGATCTAATCTGTGATAAGCCCTTTAATGCGAGAGCCATTGTGATGGCAGCGGTTAATGTAGTCTTGCCATGATCTACGTGGCCGATTGTACCTACGTTAACGTGAGGTTTACTCCTATCAAATTTTTCTTTTGCCATCTAATTCTCCTTTGCTATATTTCTTTTAATTAATAATCCATTTTATTAAGTAATAATTACCGATTTCTTACCTAAAGATTTTTCAGCAATTTCTTCAGCAATATTTTTGGGTACTTCATTATAATACGAAAACTGCATAGTGTATATTGCTCTGCCCTGCGTCATCGATCTTAGTATAGTAGCGTAACCAAACATTTCCGCCAAAGGTACGGTAGCTTTAATTACTTGTGCATCTTTCCTTGCCGAAAAGCCTTCTATTTTTCCTCTTCTTGAATTTAAATCTCCCATTACATCCCCCAAGTATTCTTCCGGAGTAACAACTTCAACATCCATTATAGGCTCCAGGAGAACAGGCTTACCTTTTTTTGCGGCCTCTTTAAAAGCCATAGAGCCGGCTACTTTAAATGATATTTCATCCGAGTCAACATCGTGGTATGAACCGTCGTATAATTTTGCTTTAACATCAACAACAGGAAAACCTGCAATAGCACCGTTTCTCATCGCTTCCTGGATACCTGCAGATACAGCCGGGATATATTCTCTAGGGACAACACCTCCGACTATTGCATTTGTAAACTCATAACCTTTACCTGCCTCATTGGGAGCAAACTCAACCCAAACATGTCCGTATTTACCGCGACCGCCGCTTTGTTTAACAAACTTACCTTCGGCATTTATCGGTGCGGTAATTGTTTCTCTATAAGCTACTTGAGGTTTACCTATGTTTGCTTCTACTTTAAATTCGCGCTTCATTCTGTCAACCAAAATTTCAAGATGGAGCTCGCCCATACCGCTTATTAATGTCTGCCCGGTTTCATCATCCACTTTAACTTTAAAAGTCGGGTCTTCATCGGATAATTTAACCAGTGCATCGGAAAGCTTATCCTGATCTGCTTTTGTTTTCGGTTCTATTGCAATTTGTATAACCGGTTCAGGGAATACAATTTTTTCCATCATAACAGCATCATGTTCATCACAAAGAGTATCTCCGGTTCTTGTAAACTTCAATCCTACGGCAGCAGCAATATCTCCTGCTTTAACCTCATCAATTTCTTCTCTATGGTTTGCATGCATTTGAAGCAGTCTGCTTATTCTTTCTTTCTTACCGCTTACAGCATTATAAATATAAGAGCCCGATTTTAAATGTCCGGTATAAACTCTAAAGAATGTTAACTTGCCTACATAAGAGTCGTTCATTATTTTAAAAGCTAAAGCAGTAAATTTTTCTTTCTCATCAATCTTTCTTTTAACGATATCATTTATACCTATATGATGCGCTTCGATTTCCTTAAAATCATTCGGAGCAGGAAGAAAATCGACAACGGAATCCAGCAGTTTTTGTATACCTTTATTCTTAAATGCAGAACCGCAAAGGACAGGAATTATTTTTAACTCTATAGTAGCTTTTCTTAAGACGGTTTTAATTTCGTCTTCGGTTATTTCTGTGCCTTCAAGATATTTTTCAAGCAATGTATCGTCAATATCTGATACTGCTTCCAGCATTTGAGTTCTGTATTTATTTGCGGTTTCCAACAAATCATCCGGGACATTAAATTCATCGTAGGTTGCGCCCATAGTTTCTTCATGGTACATGCGCGCTTTAAATGTTATAAGATCAATAACGCCTAAGAATAAATCGCCTTCGCCAATCGGAAGAGTAATAGGAACTGCATTGGCTCCTAACCTGTCTTTCATCATTTGGAGAGCATTATAAAAATCGGCACCGGTTCTATCCATCTTATTTATAAAAGCAATTCTAGGAACGCGGTATTTATCAGCCTGACGCCATACGGTTTCGGACTGCGGTTCAACACCGCCTACCGCACAAAATAAAGCAACAGCCCCGTCTAAAACTCTTAATGATCTTTCTACTTCAACAGTAAAGTCAACGTGTCCGGGTGTATCAATAATATTTATTTGATGATTGTTCCAAAAACAAGTTGTTGCGGCACTGGTTATTGTAATGCCTCTTTCTTTTTCCTGTTCCATCCAATCCATAGCTGCAGCACCGTCGTGGACCTCGCCTATTCTGTGCAGCTTACCCGTATAATATAAAATGCGTTCCGTGGTAGTAGTTTTACCTGCGTCTATATGAGCCATAATTCCTATATTACGTACTCTCTCTATTGGTAGTCTTGCCGTCATAACTTAAATATATATATCCTTAACTTAATTATTCATTACCATTTAAAATGTGCAAACGCTTTATTTGCTTCGGCCATTTTATGAGTATCTTCTTTTTTCTTAACCGCAGATCCTTCATTATTTGAAGCAGCGATTAATTCCGAAGCCAATCTAAGCTTCATAGATTTATCGTTGCGAGCCCTGGCATAGGTTTTAAGCCATCGCATAGCCAGTGCAGTTCTTCTTTCAGGTCTTACTTCAGTAGGGACCTGATAAGTTGCGCCGCCTACTCTTCTGCTTCTTACTTCAATAACAGGCTGTGTATTTGCCAAAGCTTTTTTGAAAATTTCCAAGCCCGGTTTTTTAGTTCGCTCTTCAATTATATCGAACGCTCCGTATACAACTTCTCTCGCTTTGGATTTTTTGCCGTCGTACATTATTGAATTAATAAATCTGGAAACTAAAATATCCGAATATTTCGGATCCGGTTTTAAAATTTTCTTTTCTGCTCTTTTCTTTCTCATAAAATTTATTTAGCCTTTGGTTTTTTTGCACCGTATTTTGATCT
>JBJKQP010000013.1:0-32362 GCA_046705105.1 Ignavibacteriaceae bacterium
CTGATAATCCTATATTTAATATTTAAAAAAACTTTATCGGATATATTCCGGAACCATAGAATTAACTTTTTTTATTTCATTTTAAATTTATATATAATAACATTGATATTTAAAATCATAATAGTAACTGTTAATCCTAGCAAAGGTTATTATTATTATTATATTTCCACCGCACTTGAAATTATTATCGGCGTGTATTTTATCTTTTATAATGAAGAAAACTCAGCAAGATATAAACTTAAATCCGTTACAGAATGATCTATTAAAGTCATTTTTCATTAAATGATAAAAAAATTAAATGAGGAGATTCTCAATCATCAAACTAAATTGAAATCATTGTACCTATATTGTTGTTAACTTTCTATATTATCAACTAAAAGATAAAATTTCCATAAAGTAATAATTTTCGTAATTATGAAGATAAAAATTATTCTGCTGTATTTTTTTATTAGTATTGTAACATCTATTCTCTTGTATGCTCAAACCGGCAGAATAAGGTTTGATCATATTTCGATCGAGAACGGTCTTTCCCAAAGCGTTGTTACATGCATTTACAAAGATAAAGAAGGTTTCATGTGGTTCGGTACTCAGGACGGGCTTAACAAGTATGACGGCTACAAATTCACCGTCTATAAATCCGTTCCCTTTGATTCTACTTCTCTATCTGACAATTGGATACAAGCTATAACCGAGGGTGAGAACGGTCATTTATGGATAGGCACCTACAGCGGCGGTCTGTTTGATATGGATAAGGAAAATGAAACATTTATTAATTACAGGAATATCCCCGGCAATAAAAATTCCCTAATAAATAACAGGGTGTGGACTTTATGGACGGATAAATCCGGTTCGATATGGATAGGAACATCCGGCGGGCTGGATAAATTCAACATACAAAAAAAGAATTTTACGCATTTTAAAAATATGAAAAACAAAACCGGAAGTAAGAACGGTGTAGCGGTAAATTCTATTTATGAAGATAAAAACGGGATAATCTGGGTTGGTACATGGGGCAGCGGTTTAATGAGTTATGATAAAGAGAAAAACATCTTTACTATTTATAATTTTAACAAAGAAAAAAAATCCGGCTTTAATTATGTTAAAACAATTTATCCCCTAGATAATGATCTCTGGCTGGGTACAAGCTTCGGGTTATTGAGATTCGATAAGGTAAATAAGGATTTTAAATATTACCCGTTCAGCGGGAATAAAAGTTATTCAATTCAGAATTCCGTACTTTCAATAAATAAGGATTCGGACGGAAGTCTTTGGGTAGGTACTCACAACAACGGATTATATAAAGTTGATATAAACACAGGACAATTTAGCGAATATATTAAAGATGTCTCGGATCCGCACAGTATCAGTGATAACTGGATATCTGCGGTCTATAAGGATTCCGAAAATATTATCTGGCTGGGTACCGGGAAGGGGATAAACAGGATCCTGCCTTATTCAAAATATTTTTTGCATTTTGGTAATAAGCCCGGCGATCCTAACAGTTTAAGCGCCGATGAAGTTAATTCTATTTTTGAAGACCATAACGGAATTATATGGGTAGGTACCTGGGGCGGCGGTTTAAACCGGTTTGACATTACTAAAAAAACTTTCAAATGCTATATGTATTCTTCCGCCGTCAATAAAAATAAATCGAATGATATTGTATGGTCTGTCTTTGAAGATAGCGATAACAAATTGTGGGTAGGCACATATTCAGGATTAAAAGTATTTGACAGGGAAACAGATAAATTTAAAGATCCGCCGTTCGAGACCGGCTTGATAAGAAACAACAACATATCGGATGTTTTCCAGGACAGCTTCGGATATTTATGGATCGGTACCTGGGGCGGCGGCCTTTATAAATACGATAAAATTAAAAATAAAATGACGGCATATATCTCCGATGCGTCCGATTCTTCAAGCATAAGTAATAATTTAATAAGTGTAATTTATGAAGATAACAAAAATAATTTATGGATCGGGACAAATGCAGGCGGATTAAATTTATATAATTATAAAGAGAATAAATTTTATCATTTCCTTTATAATCCAAAAAATACTAATTCATTAAGCAATAATAATGTAACTTCTCTTTATAGGGACAGACATAACAGACTCTGGATAGGAACCTGGGGCGGCGGACTAAATATGCTGGACCTTAAAACAAATTCATTTAAACATTATACCGAAACAGAAGGACTTTCCAATAATATTATTTACGGAATATTAGCCGATGAGAATAATTACCTATGGATTAGTACAAGCAACGGCCTTTCAAGGTTTAATATGTCGTCCCGCAGTTTTATTATTTATGACGATAAAGACGGATTGGGTAATAATCAATTTAGTCAGGGTTACCTCAAATGCAGGAACGGAGAAATGATGTTCGGCGGTATTAACGGGATTACCGTATTTAATCCGGATTCGGTTTCCGTCAATAAAAAAATTCCTAAAGTAGTTTTTACATCCTTTATGGTTTTTAATAAAGAACATAAGTTAATTACTCTGAAAAACGGAAATAAAGAAATAATATTAAACTACGACGAACATGATTTTTCAATTGAATTCTCTGCCCTGGATTTTGTGAGACCGGATAAAAATCATTACGCATACAAGCTGGAGGGTTACGATCGAAATTGGATATACAGCAATCATAGAAGAAAAGTATATTATACAAATATGGAACCCGGTGTATATACATTTAAAGTCAAAGCCTCGAATTCGGATAATATTTGGACCGACAAAGCATCTCTGCTTACAATAAAAATTATCCCTCCCTTCTGGAAGACTTGGCCTTTTATGATTGTCGTACTGCTGGCAGTATTAAGCCTAATCTATTTAATTCACAGGTACAGACTGGAGCAGCTTCTTAAATTCGAAAGGATAAGAAATACTATTGCGGTTGATTTGCATGACGATATCGGCGCAAGCCTTACCAGAATATCTTTATTCAGTCATGCTGCGTTAAGATCTTTGAGTAAATTACACTTGAATAAAAATACAAATGTACCCGTTGAGCAGGTAGAATCCTTATTGGCTGAAATAGATGAGAATTCGCGCGAATTGATAAGTTCGATGAGCGATATTGTGTGGGCAGTAAATCCCAAAAATGATTCCTTTGATAAGATTTCCATAAGGATGAAAGATTATACAGCTAAAGTATTCGAAGCAAATGAAATAGATTACGAGATTTTTATTGATCCTGCACTTTCTTCACTGGTTCTGCCCATGGATTTAAGACGCAACATTTTTATGATTTACAAAGAAGGCATAGCAAATATTTTACGCCATGCAAATGCTTCCCAGGTGGTAATAAAGCTTTTCAGAGAAAAAGAGGATATAATAATTTCCATCCATGATGACGGAAAAGGATTTTCGGTAGACGGAGTTAATAGCGGAAACGGACTAAAAAATATAAATGAACGGGCTGCTTCATTTAAAGGATTCTCCGAAATTATTTCGGAACCCGGTAGGGGAACTACACTTACGGTTATATTAAAATTACCCTGATCAGGGGATTTTATCAATAATAAAAAAACCGGAAATTTACTCGCGTAACCGGGGAAATTTTTATGCTGAAAAAATAAAGCTGCGTAAAAATAAAAAGGGTCCCGGAAAATAGAACTACCGGTTTTTTAATCAAATTATTTTAGGAGGTATTAATGAAGAAGCTCTTTTTCAAAACACTTGCAGTTTTTACGCTAACCGTATTTTTCATTTCAAATGCGTTTGCCCAATCACCGTATCAAAAGGGAAGTAAGATAGGGCAGGTCGGTATAGGATATGGATTTGCAGGAATCTACGGTTCAACTTCGGTCCCCCCGATCAGTTTGGGCTTTCAATATGGTTTTGAAGATAAAATATCAATAGGAGGGCTTATTGGATATACCTCTTCAACGTATGATTTGGGCCATTGGTATGGGGAAGATTATTCATGGACTTATAGTTATATACTAATCGGGGCAAGAGGCGAATACCATTTCTTAGAAAACTCGGAAAATATGGACGGATATGGAGGTGTAACTTTAGGCTACGCCATTACCAGTGTTTCGGCTCCTTCCGGGTACTACGGAGGTTATTCTGCCGGTACTAGCTATATGGTATACGGATTTCATGTCGGCTTAAGATATTATTTTAACCCGAATATTGCGATCTTCGGTGAGGCTGGTTATGGAGTGGGTTACATAACCGCCGGAGTCGCATTTAAATTATAAATCTCTTAACGGACGGAATAGACTCTTTACAGAAGTAAAGAGTCTATTTTCATTTATAATTTATTGGAACATATGATAACATTAAAGTTTTTTTATAAGCAATTTTAATAATTTAATAAGGATAAGGTTTTTATAATGTTAAATAGGGATCCAAATATAGATCGTAAATCCTTTCCCGTAATTAGAGTTCTGATTGTTGAAGATGATAAAAAAATTCGAGATTCATATGTTCAATTAATTAATGATACCGAAAACATGGTTTGTGTGGCGGACTTCGGCTCATGCGAAGAAATGTTTGAAGAACTGGATAATCTTCTTGTCGACGTACTTTTAATGGATATCGGCCTGCCGGGTATGAGCGGTATTGAAGGAATAAAAAAGGTAAAAGATCTTTATCCCTCGATTGAAATTTTAATGTTAACAGTTTATGATGAGGACGAGAAAATATTCAAGTCTATATATGCAGGTGCCTCGGGTTATATTTTGAAGAATGTAAATCCCGATGAATTAATAAGTGCTATCGGGGAAATAAAAACAGGCGCTCCTATGAGTGCTGCTATAGCACGCAGGGTTTTGAATTTTGTAAGAAGACAGGACAAAACACCTCAAATTCAGGAGTTTAAATTAACACCTCGTGAAATGGATATCTTACAGCTATTGATAGACGGTTTAAGCTTTAAAAAAATAGGTGAGAAGTTATTTATAAGTTCGTTTACGGTACACTCTCATATAAAAAGGATATATGAGAAACTCCACGTTCATTCCAAAGCTGAAGCTGTTGCGAAAGCATTAAAAAATAAAATATTTAACCAGTAATAAAATTCAGTTTTGCTCTCATCCATCAGTCCGGCAATTGTTATAATAAATTAGGATAGTCCGGTTTAATTGTTACCTAAGAAAATACGATGAGACAATATTGAATAGATAAAAAAGGAGCGGTTATTATGAGATTTAAATTTTTTCTTTCTCTTATCTTTATATCTTTTTTAGCATTTAACGGTTTCTCCAAAGAAAAAATTTTAACATCCGGGAATTTGAGTATAGGAATGCTTTCTTTGGAAGCAATGGGAAGCGTATTACCGGGAGATTCGGTTACGTATTCTATCTTTTATTATTACCAGGGAGACGTACCTGCCGATAACGTTTTGATTACGGATAATTTCCCGCCGGAATTGAGTATTAACTTAATTTATCCCCAGCCTTCATCGAATAACGGGAATGTAATCACATGGAATCTAGGTACATTGCAGAATAACGGATTTGGTTCGATAGTAATATCGTGCAAAGTGAAAAGTAATGTTTCGATGGGCACTACAATAATCAACAGTGTCAATATTACCAGCAACCTTGCAGAGGAGGATACAAGCGATAATTCTGCTCGATTGTCGGTGGAAGTTAAAACCCCTCAACCTGATTTATGGGTTTTCCAATGGGGAATAATGGAAAATTCGGATATAAGTTTTTTCCCTACCGCGGAAAAGGATGTGCCTGTCGATTTCGAAATATCCTATATGAATTTTTCAAAAGTATCCGCATTGAATACAGTTATCACCGATACTCTTCAAGACGGTCTTGAGTTTGTTTCCGCAATACCGACGCCTTCCTCCGTTAATGGAAATGTTATTACCTGGGATGTAAATTCCATAGCTCCGTTTTCGTCAGATAAGATATCGTTAAAGCTTAAACCTACCGCAACAGGCCAGATGAAAATAATTGCAAATGCCGTAAATTCAAACGGCGATTCCTATCCTAGCAATAATAGATCGGTATTATTGTTTACCGTAGTAAATATTCTGCCGCCCGTTCTTTTAAAACCAAATACTCAATATTCAGAAGGAGAAAACCCGCTGATAATGGGCAAGAATCCGAAATTTGAAGGACTGGCTAAAGCCGGTTCCAAAGTTACTATCTATGAAGGAGACAGTATTGGTTACTGGGGAGATATTTCTAATCTGAATTTAAATGTTATCGGGAGTGTTACTACCGGACCTGATAGGAAATGGCAGCTTGTACCAACAACAATGAATGAATCCAGAAAATATTATTTATATTTTCAAGCGGAGTTGAACGGTGAAAAGAGTGCGCCGTTTATGAATGTATACAGTCCGCTTGCTATAGAAGTTAATTCGATATTGGATTCAGCCGGTTTCGATTTCGATCATTTTGTAATTCAAACAGGCGATCAGGAAGTACTCCCCGGTGCATTGGGCGGAAGTTCGGGAACAGTTCCGTACGAAGATATAGTAATTAAGAAAAGGTTCAAAGCCCCGCCTTCCATTTTAACCGATACTTCGATGTGGGATAATCACAAGATGAAGCTGGTGGTAACTGAGAACGGAAACACTTATGAACAAGTGCTTCCACTTGCCCGGGTTGAAAAGGTAAACCCGCAAAAGAAAACTTCCCCTGTTAAGGCTAGTTCAACTGCCGATTACGATTCCTATGATTTTATATATGTCCAAAAGGGATTCGGTCCCGGAGCAACGGTTGAAGTGTGGTGCTTACCTATTTATTATACCGAGGAGGGATTACCATTAGTCGGACTCGTATGGATTAAATGCCATGAAATTCTAATTGATCCTGCCGGTTATGTATACGATGAAGATATTGCCGGTGAGACATATGATTGGCCGGCGGTACCCCCTGAAAATTCTTTGATTAAGAATGCAACTGTAACGGCTATGGTTCGTACGGGAGATGATTCATGGGAAAGATGGAAAGCTGAAGAAACCGGTCAGGTAAATCCTCAAATTACGGATGATTTAACGGAAGATAAGATTAAAATCCCGGGTTACTTTGCTTTTTATGTTCCGTCGGGGCAATATAGGGTAGAAGCTACGGCACCAAATTACGTCGATGTTGTTAGTCCGATTTTAACTGTTGTGGATGAGCCGGTATTTTACAATGTGGCAATGAAAAAATCTGCCTCATCGACTGTCGGAATTAAAGCCAGTGACAAAGTACCGAATATACCTTCTCTCTTTACACTGGAACAGAACTATCCTAACCCGTTTAACCCGGTAACTACAATCGGGTATTCACTTCCCGTATCGGCGAAAATAACGTTAAAGATTTATAATGCTCTTGGTAAAGAAGTTGCAACCCTTATTCCAGGAGAATACAAATCTGCCGGAAGACATGTAATTCAATTTAATGCTTCTTCAATAGCCAGCGGAGTTTATTTCTACAGACTTAGTGCGGGAAATTTCTCGGCAACTAAAAAATTCGTTGTTCTAAAGTAAGGATAAATTTGTAGGCATGATTTTTATAAAACAAGTTAACATAAAATAGTAAATAGAAATTTAGCTCTAATTATTAATAATATAAATCAATGAGGTGATAAAAATGAAAAAGTGGTCCTTTTGGTTGTCATCAATTTTAGTGATGGCAATTTTAATTTTTCTTTCGGGATGTTCCAAAAAGAGCAGCGATAATCCTGTTTCCCCGAATAACCCGACAACCGGTTCTGGTAGTATTACTATGAATGGTGACGGATATAATAATACTAAAATAAATTTCGGCTACGGCGTAGCCGGATACAGTATTTCCGATCAAGCAACAATGGCTATATTTTACGGTTCCACCGGAAACGACTCTTTAATGATTGTTGTTGAATTTGCCGGGCAGGGAACAGGCGATCATGCATGGCAAGAATTTTCAGATACTTCATCAACCATTATAGGAGTAGGAATTTATGTTTACGGTTCTTCCGGCTCATATAATTACTATGTTCCGAAAGCGGGCGGCAAGACAAGTGTGAGTAAATACGGTTCTATTGGAGATACAATCGAAGGTTCGTTTTCCGGAACAGTAAAACACCCGGTTACATCGAACACTATAACAATTTCAGGTTCGTTCAAAGCAATGCGCGTACCTGATGAATAAATATTAACTCCGCAAGTATAAAATTAAAGACGGATTTGTAGGGAGAAGCTGCAGCTTTGTTTAATTTCGGCCAATTAAACGGGCTGCACTTCAAACTACAATGTAATAAAAAATCTTTTTATTCTCTCCAACTCTTCTTATATTTCTAATCGTTTAATGGTATATTTTATTTAATTTGATTTGTACGAATTAAAATAAAATTAATATTCAATCGTTTTTAGTTCGTTATAAGGCAATAAATTTTTAATAGTCATATTCATGGTATTTAAAATGGAGGAGCTATGAGTGACACATCAACCTATCCCGTAACACTAAGTATTGATTTCCCGGAAAAATTGGATCGTTTTACAACCTTCTTTAGATTTATAATTGCAATACCTATCTTAATAATTTTAGGTTTGGTATCGGGAGAAAGAGGAACAAATACGGTTCATACAAATTGGAGCATGGTATTCAGTGCCGGAGGTGTTGTTTTTGGCGCAACAGTTCTATTGATATTATTCAGGCAAAAATATCCGAAATGGTGGTTCGATTGGAACCTGGCATTAACAAAATTCAGTGCACGCGTGGTTGCATATCTGCTTTTCTTAAGAGACGAATACCCTTCCTCCGACGAAGAACAAGCTGTTCACATTGATATTCCTTACCCGGATGTTAAAAACGATCTTAACAGGTGGCTTCCTTTGGTTAAATGGTTCCTTGCCATTCCCCATTATATTGTATTAGCATTCGTTTATGTTGCCGGAGCTGTAGTTTGGATAATAGCATGGTTTGCAATTGTATTTACTTCCAAATACCCTAAGGGATTATTTGATTTTATGGTTGGAATAATGCGATGGTCGCTTAGAGTAGAAGCCTATGCATTTCTTTTGACGACGGATAAATATCCTCCGTTCGGATTTAAATAAACCGAAATCTTATTATCTTAGCAAAGTTGAAAAAAACAAATAAGAAAACTGCAAATTGTATGCGTGATTATTTTCCGGTTAGGAGGTTTAAAATTAAATGAAAAATATTATTAAGTACGAAGAGTTGGGAATGTTTTGTTTATCAATTTCATTATTTAACATTCTTGGATTTTCATGGTGGCTATTTGTAGTGCTTATTTTTACACCGGATATATCAATGCTCGGCTATCTAGTTAATCCTAAGGTAGGAGCAGTCTCATATAATATTTTTCATCATAAAGGATTGGCAATACTTTTATATTTGATAGGGTCATTTACTTTCAATTATGTACTTGTTCTGGCAGGAATTATAATTTTCGGGCATTCCAGTCTGGATAGGTTTCTCGGATTCGGGCTTAAATACAATGATGCTTTTAAGCACACCCATATTGGAATGATTGGACAAAAAGGTTAAGTTATTAAAATTTGTTTCATTAATTCTAAATAAATATTTTTGTTTAAATTTTTAAATTGAAACCTTCATTTATAAACAGCATCTAATCGACAGAAAAAAGGAGGTAATATGAAATACACAGTTGAAGGCACAGACTTTAATTTTGATCAGGAAGTTCTTAATTCCGATGTGCCTGTGTTGGTAGATTTTTGGGCACCCTGGTGCGGTCCTTGCAGAATGGTTGCCCCGGTTGTTGAACAGCTTGCCGAGGAATATCAAGGTAAGCTGAAAGTAGTTAAATTAAATACGGACGATAACCAGCAGGTTGCTATAAAGTACGGCATAAGGAGCATTCCAACGCTGGGAATTTTCAACAACGGGCAGATAGTTGACGGCATTATCGGAGCGGTTCCCAAACATATGATTGAAAATAAAATAAAACCGTTAATTCAATCGGTTAATTAAAATAAAAGGCAGCTAACAACTGCCTTTTTTATTGCTCAATTCTAACTCGGTTCGATAATTCGTTGGTATCGTCCGGTTTAATTGGGAAATGCTTACCTAAAATTCTTCCCACCTCATCTACACCGAGCAATATTCCCTTGCAAAATTCTCCTTTTAAAAACATCATTTGCATTCCGTCTTTAACCGAGTCCCAAGTATTCGGATCTACTTTTTCATTTATTCCGCTGTCTGCAAGAATAAAAAATTTTCTGCTTTTAAGTATAATAAAAATTAATATCCCGGTTTTATCTCTTGTATTTTGAATTCCTAATTTGAAAAATTCTTTTTCGGCAAGTTCCCGGACTGACTTTTTTCTATTAAACAAATTCAATCCTTCTTTAATACTTACACAAATCTCACCGGAAGAAATTTTTTCCATCTCTTTTATTTTGTCGGAAATCCTAAGCAGGTCATCGTCGGATAGGAAATGATATATTATACGTTTTGCCATATGCAGTTTAATTTATTTATAATGTTACTCACCGGCTTCCTTAATTATTTCTTTTATAATATCATCTTTAATCCAATACCCACCTTCAACAATTGAATAAATCAATGGTTTAATTTTCTTTATTATATTTTTTTTCTTAGCCTTTAATAATAATCCTAAGGTACCGATTATATCCAGGTTTAATATTTTTGCTTGTTGTCTTGCTATTTTCTCATCAATTAAAACATTCTTTATGTTTTTTTCAATTGCCAAAACTATCACTTCTGCTTCGCCTCTTTCAAGTTCGTATAGAAGGTTTATCTTATCAATATCTTTTGGCTTTTCAATAATTAACCAAGTTGATTCTTTTAATTCACTTACACCTATACCTTTATTACCGCCAGCTAAAATCTCCTTTTTTACAGTAGAAGGCATATAAACTTCTTTATAAAGTTTATTAAGAATTGAAGTTTGTTTGCATAAAGAAAGAGCTATCCAAGGAGAAGTATTGATAATAACGGACTTATTCACCTTTTGACTCAGCTATGATTTCTTTTATATCCATTTGAAATGGGGAAACTTTATATTTTTTAAGTGAATTTAAAAAAGTTATCCTACTTATTCCGGCTAATTTAGCTGCTTTGCCGGATGATATTTTCCCCAACTCATATAATTTTATAGCTAACAATAACTTCGCATCTTCTTCAAATTGTTCTTTTGTCTCTTTTAAGGAAAGTAGAATATCATCAGAATAAGGTATTGTTAACTTATTTCCGTTCATTTTTTACAAATCCAATTATTTCTTAATAACATAATTCATCAAAACAATTAAAAATACCTGTAAATTCTTTTTGTATCAAGTTTAAGTCAACAAATATTCGGCAGATATATTTGTATTAATTAGCTATAAAATTAAAGGATTAATTCATTATTTTAACACACCGAATTTTAACCAAAATTTTATACTTTAAGCCATAACTTCAAAAGGAATTTAAATGATACAACGCTGCGAATGGTCAACAAATGATCCTCTTTATATTGAGTACCACGATAAAGAATGGGGAACGCCTTTGCATGATGACCAAGCTTTATTTGAATTTCTTATTCTCGACGGAATGCAGGCCGGCTTAAGCTGGATTACAATTTTAAGGAAGAGGGAAAATTTCCGTAAAGCATTCAATAATTTTGACCCTGTAAAAGTTGCGTCTTATAAGAATTCAAAAATAGATAAGCTGATGAGTAACGAAGGTATTATTAGGAATAAATTAAAAATTAATGCTTCTATAACAAATGCAAAGGCTTTCTTTAAAGTTCAAAAGGAATTCGGAAGCTTTGACGATTATATATGGCAGTTTACAGACGGAAAGACAAAACAAAATTCATGGAAAACCATAAGGGAAATACCTGCAACTTCCAAAGAATCGGATAAAATGAGTAAGGATTTAAAGCAAAGAGGTTTTAAATTCGTAGGGTCAACAATATGTTATGCTTTTATGCAAGCTGCCGGAATGGTAAACGACCATACAATAAAATGTTTCCGTCATAAGCAATTGCTATAAAAGTATCACTTGTCATAATCCCTTAATAGTTTTAATTTATATTCCAGATATAATAAGACTATTTGTTTTGAAATATTAAAAAACCGCAAAGCCAAATTTTTAACGAGGAAAAAATGATAAGCAAAGAATTATTGGACATCCTTTGCTGCCCGGAGACAAAGGCAGATCTTATTCTTGACGGAGACACTCTTGTTTCCGTAGATAAAAATACACGCCGCCGTTATAGAATAGAAGATGATATTCCGATTATGTTAATCGAAGAATCCGAACAGCTTAGCATGGAAGAGTGGAAATCCATAATGGAAAAGCACGGTAGAAAGGTAGATTGAAAATAATATTTTATGGATCCGATAAATATAATTATAGGCTTAAACATTATTGCAACATTCGGTGCCAATGCAAAAGGCGCCCGCAAGGGATTCAAATCTACGATAACAGTCCATAAGGAAAAGCCGAAAACATATCTCCAAAAACTTCCCATTGTTTTATCAACGCTTACCTTACTAGGCCTTATTGCAGGTGTTTTTCAACTAGGAACGTTTTCTTATACAGAAAATTTATACTCGTTCAGGTTATGGGGACTAGTTGCTTATCTTGTTTTTTCATGGTTCCAGATATGGGCATTTAGATCTTTGGGAGAAAGTTATTCACAGGATGTTTTAATCTTAAGAAATCATAAACTTGTAACAAAAGGACCTTTTAGGTTAATAAGGCATCCCCAATATCTTGCTCAAATTTTGATGGACCTTGGCGGGGGTATAGCATCTTTAAGTTATATTGTTATCTTTTTGGCTTTAGTTGAAATTCCTCTGCTAATATTAAGAGCATTGCTGGAAGAAAAACTACTACAAAAAAATTTCAAAGATTTGTTCACCGCATACAAAAAGAAGAGCGGCTTTATGATTCCTTTTATAGGATAAAATTTAGAGTGTTTTTTGATGAGAATTAAATTTACCGTAGGATTTTTACTTTTAATAACTATATTAATCCACGCACAAACAATAAATAATCTTGCAATTATTAACGGAAGAGTAACCAAATATGTTCCCGTATACGATAGAGAAGGTACAATCTATATTGCGGCAAAATCATTTGCAGATGCTTTATCCGTTAATTATTTGTATGATCCTGCTGCGGAAAAAATAGATTTAAATTTCCCTTCAACCAACCTATATATTACTGCTCAAAATCCTTTTATAATTTTAAAAGAAAAGGATTCGGACAAATCTTACATTTATCAATTGCCGACTTCAACATACTTATTAGACAAAGAAGTATTTATTCCTCTCAAATATTGTATGGACATTCTTAAAAAAGCTTCAGGGATGGAAATGAGCTTAACTTCTCCGGATGCATTAACCGTAAGTAAAGAACAGCCGCCCGAAAAAGAAAATGCCGCAAAAGAAATAAACGTAATTGAAGGTTCCGGTCCTGAAAGGAATTATGATATCAGCGGGGTTTCAATTTCGGAGAAAGCAAACGGAACACTTATTCGTGTGTCCTCTACAAAGAGGATTTATTCTTACTACAGCAATTTTAAGAACGGGATTCTTACCTTCGTATTTAGAAATGTTCATGCAGATGTTAATAATATAGACAGTCAAAATAACCAAGGCTTGATAAAATGGATTAAAGCCAGAAATTTAAAACACGATACGGAAATTCAAATTCATGTGAATAAAGAATATACATCAAACGAAGTACTGAATGTAAACAACAGCAACGATATTTTAATTGCCCTTTACAGCAAAGCATTTGAAAACCGTCTGAATAAGAAAAAAGAAAAAGCTAAATGGGATTTTAATGTAATAGTAATAGACCCCGGACACGGAGGTAAAGACTCGGGGACAATAGGTGTTGACGGTATTGAAGAAAAGAATATAAATCTTGCTATTGCATTAAAATTGGGGAAAGATATCAAAGAACAAATGAAGGGTGTTAAAGTAGTATTCACAAGAAAAACAGATAAGTTTGTACCTCTTTACCGGCGCGGTCAAATTGCAAACGAAGCAGGTGGAAATCTTTTTATATCAATTCATTGTAATTCAACTCCGCATAAACCAAGCAGTGTGCATGGTTTTGAAATTTACCTGCTGAGACCTGGTAAAACAAAAGATGCAATTCAAATAGCCGAGCGTGAAAACAGCGTTATTAAATACGAAGATGATCCTGCGCGCTATAAAAAATTAACTGCTGAAAATTTCATACTTGTAAGTATGGCACAGTCGGCATACATGAGATACTCGGAAAAATTTGCCGATTTGCTTAATAAAGAATTCAGCAAAGACACATCCATTCGTTCTCTGGGAGTAAAGCAAGCCGGCTTTTACGTGCTCGTAGGCGCATCAATGCCGAGCGTATTGATTGAAACCGGGTTTTTATCAAATAGAAAAGACGCACATTATTTGAATAGTAAGAGAGGTCAGGCAAAAATTGCAGAAGCAATTCTTCAGGCAATTAAAGAATTCCGAAGCATCTACGAAAAGAACATAAAAGCGGAATGAATATAAGCGATTTACCGGTCACTAAATTTTTCCTTATATAATTACTTTCTGCAAATAGGCAATCCTCAGTAGGCAAAATCATACTGCTTCATTATTTCGTTAATTTAAAGGGATACATTTAAATTTAAAATATATCCCTCTCTTTTCGTCTAATATGTAAAATTGTAAGCCTGATAAATAAAATGCAATTTTGCCTATTGTATTTTGCCTACTTCTTTTTATCACTTACGCCCCTCAGGAAAAATTGTAATCTTTTTGTAAGAGTTAATCTTGTTTGCATTATTGCCGTCCGGCACAATTATTTTGCCGATGATGTATTTCAACAGAAATAGCTTGACAAATAATAAATGTTACATTAAGTTTGGAAACCAAAAATACAAATACAGTTTCCATGGTATAAATGGTTTAATTTTAACAGTTCTTGACTGTTTTTTTATTCCATAAGTGGAAACTTAAAATACAAAATCAGTGTTTTAGGTAGAAAGGTAAAATAAATGTCGGAAGAAAATGAAATAAAAGAAAGAATTTTTGATGCTGCCGAACAGATTTTTTTGCGGCATGGATTTGCAAAAGTTACCATGGACGAAATTGCATCCAGCCTTGGAATGAGCAAAAAGACTCTATACAAATTCTTTACCGGAAAAGAAAATCTTGTAAGAGAATTAATAAATAACCGTCAGTGTGAATCTGAAAACTATATAAATCAAATATGGATGGATGAGAAACTCGATTTTGTAGCCAAACTGAAAAAAATGATGGATTACATTGGACGGCAGTCTTCAAAGCTTAAAAGCCCTTTGTCCGATGATCTTAAAAAAAATATGCCTGAGTTATGGCAGGAGCTTCACGACTTTAAGAAGCGAAAGGGATTTCAAAATGCAGCGGATATATTAAAGCTCGGGATTGAACATAATGTTTTTAGGAAGGACCTGGATAAAGACCTTATAATTTTGATATACACAAGTGCAATAGAAAATATAATATCTCCGGAAACTTTATCTCAAATTCCATTTACGGGCAGCCAGGCAATTGAAACAATTTTTAAGGTAATTTTTGAAGGAATACTAACGGAAGAAGGAAGAGCGAAATATGTATCATATCAAACTGAAGAAAATAATTCAAAGGAGAATATTTCGAATGAATAGATTTAAGATATTATTTACGGCTTTAATTTTTATTTTATCGGGAATGCAATTATTAGCACAGGAACAAAAAACTCTTACTCTTAAACAAAGCTTGCAAATAGGATTGGAGAACAGCAAGCAATTGCATGCATCATTAATGAAAGCAAAAATTGCAGAAGCTCAGGCAAAAGAAGTAGGAGCTTCCAGGTTTGCCTCGCTTATGTTCGGGGCTTCATATACACGGTTAAGCAGCGTTCCGCCTTTTCAAGTTTCTTTTCCCCCTTTTATACCGGAACCGATTACTATTTCTCCAATATTTCTTAATAACTATAATCTTAAATTATCTTTGCAGCAGCCGTTGTTCACGGGTTTTAAACTTCAAAGCACTTATGATGCAGCTAAATTAAATGCAGCCGCATCGAATATGGACTATACTCAATCCGAGCAGGATTTATTCTTAAATATTAAAAATGCTTATTGGAGTTTGTTCAAAGTAATTCAAATGAAGAAAGTTATTGAAGATGAAATCCAGACTGTAAAATCTCATCTTGAAGACGTTCAGAATTTTTATAAGCAGGGGCTTGCTACAAAAAATGATGTACTGAAAATCCAGGTGCAGCTTTCGCAAGCCGAACTTCAAAAGATAGATGCCAATAATAATGTTAAGCTTGCCATGCTTAATCTTAATAATGTACTGGGACTGCCGCTGGATACCGATATAAAACTAGCAGATACTGTTTCGACGAATAATCTAACTACCGAAAATAAAAGTATAGATGTTCTGGTGAACGAAGCCATAGATAATCGTCCGGAACTGAAAGCTATTAATTTAAGAGTAGAAGCTTCCGCCAAACAAATTACGGCAGCAAACGGTGATTGGTATCCGCAAATATTTGTTTCGGGAGAATATGATTATTCAAAACCCAATCAGAGAATAATACCTACACAGGATAAATTTTACGGGACATGGAGTGTAAGCCTCGGATTATCCTATGATTTATGGAATTGGGGTGCAACAAATGATAAATCGGAACAAGCCGAAGCAAATCTTGAACAGGCAAAAGATAATGAAAAGCTTTTAAAAGATGCGGTAACACTGGAAGTAAATCAGAGTTATTTGAACATGGAAAAGTCCAGGCAGAAGATTATTGTTTCTAAAGAGAACGTAAAACAGGCGGAAGAAAATTACAAAATTACGGACGCAAGATTTAAGCAGGGTTTAGCACTCAATTCCGATTTACTTGATGCCGAGCTTTCTTTAACTCAAGCAAAAACGGATTATGTACAATCATTAGTAGATTATGAACTCTCTGTTGCAAAAATGGATAGAGCGTTGGGAATTAAATAATAAAATCATGTTACAAAATAATCTTACTCTTAATCATTCAAAAATAGATTAAGATTAGGAATAAGATTAAGATTAAGAATTGTCTGTTTATAAAGAATAATTAAGAAAAAATTAAAAACATAAAATTTCGGTTTATAAATGTAAGAGGAAACAATGAGTAAGAAAATAAAATATGTTTCAATTACTGTAGTAATTCTAATAGCAATTGCGGCTATATTGGTTCATAATAGAGCTGAAATAAAAACAACGGAAAAGGTTGTAAAATTAAGTGAATATCCTGTAAATGTGGATACTGTTAGAGCAAGATTTTTTACGGATCATCTTAACCTGGTTGGGACAATACATGCTAATAATGATGTCCCTATAGTTTCGGAAGCACAAGGAAAAGTTACAAAAGTCTATACGGAAGTAGGCGATTATGAAAAGGCAGGATCAACTCTAATTCAATTGGAAGACCAACTCGAATTATCTGCTTACCAAACTGCGCAGGTTAACTACGAAAAAGCCAAGAAAGATTATAAAAGATATCAGTCTCTTTATAAATCAGGTTCAGCTACAGATTTTCAGTTGGAAAATGCCAAGCTTGCAGAGCAATCTGCGGAAGCACAATACATTGCGGCTAAAAAACATTTTGATGACACCAAAATAACCACTCCTATTTCGGGCATTGTAGTTTCCAGGCCGGTTAATATCGGTGATTATGTAACAAACAGAGAAAAGGTGGCGGAAGTAGTAGATATTTCTTTATTGAAAGTAATGCTTGATGTGTCGGAACAGAATGTCTTTGATTTAAAGGTTGGTGATAAAGTAGAAGTAACAACAGGTGTATACCCCGGAGTAACATTTATTGGAAAGATAAAAACAATTTCGGACAAGGGAAATGCCGCACATACCTATCCGGTTGAGGTTATTCTAAGAAATAGTAAAGAACATCCGTTGAAAGCAGGTATGTTTGCCAATGTAATATTTAATTCAAGCCCTAAACATAAATCTATTGCAATACCAAGAGTGGCATTACTCGGAAGCGTTAGAGATGCACAGGTTTATGTAGATAACAACGGTGTTGCAAAACTTCGGAATCTTGTTATAGGTAATTCATCCAACGATTATCTGGAAGTATTGTCCGGATTAAAATCCGGCGATGTGGTAATAGTAAACGGACAGAATAACCTTAAAGATAATTACAAAGTAAAAGTAGTTGAGTAAACAACTGTTGGTTAACAAATAAAGTATGATAAAGTTTTTTGGAGAATAAGATATGACAATTACAGAGCTTTCTATTAAGCGGCCGACATTGATAGTTGTAATTTTTTCGACTTTGATTCTACTCGGTATATATAGCTATACTCAGATGAATTATGAACTGCTGCCGAAAATAACTCCTCCGGTTATAACTATATCAACGGTATACCCGGGAGGATCGCCGCACGAAGTTGAAACTTCCGTAACAAAGCCGATAGAAGATGCGGTGTCTTCCCTTAACAATATTGATGTTATAAACTCTACTTCCGGTGAAGGTGTTTCTTTTGTAATAATCCAGTTCCTTCAGGGTACCGACGTTGATGTTCAACTTCAAAGTGCGGAGAGGAAAATAAATCAAATAATAAACACTCTGCCTGAGCAGGCCAAAACGCCGGTTATTTCAAAATTTGCACTTGATGAAATACCCGTTTTAAGAATGGGAGTAACGAGTAATATGCCGCCTAAGGATTTCTATCAATTTGTCCTCGACAGAATTCAGCCAAGATTGGCAAAATTAGACGGCGTGGGACAAATAACTCTTCTGGGAGGAAAAGAAAGAGAAATTAGAGTAAACCTGGATGAAAATAAAATTCGCGGATACGGCTTATCAATACTTCAGATTGTTCAGGCAATTCAATCTTCCAATCTTGAAATACCGGCAGGTACAATAAAAAATAGTTCCAACCAGTATGTTGTACGTCTTGCCGGAAAATTTTCTTCGCTTAGCACTCTGCGGAATTTAATTATCGCACACTTGCCGGACGGCAGTAATATTCATCTTTCGGATGTTGCCGATGTGGAGGACGGTGTAAAAACTCCTACCAATATAAGCAGAATAGACGGTGTTTCTTCCATAGGTATGCTGATTCAAAAACAAACCAATACAAATACCGTCGAGGTAGCTCATCGTGTTAAGACCGAAATAAAAAAAATTGAAGCGGATTTTAAAGCAGAAAACGTACACTTCACTATTGCACAGGATGAATCCACTTTTACAATTAATGCAGCAGACGGTGTTAAAACAGATCTCCTACTTGCCGTAATTCTTGTAGCTCTGGTTATGCTGTTATTCCTTCATAGTATTAGAAATTCCTTTATAGTAATGATGGCTATACCTTGCTCACTAATTTCTACATTCACGGTAATGTATGCGCTTGGCTTTACTTTAAATTTAATGACCCTGTTAGGGCTTTCCCTTGTAGTTGGCTTTTTGGTTGATGACTCTATAGTTGTAATTGAAAATATTTATCATCATATAGAAAAAGGAGAAAATAGAAGAGATGCTGCTTTAAAGGGAAGAAACGAAATAGGATTTGCCGCCCTTGCAATTACAATGGTAGATGTGGTAATTTACGTACCTCTTGCTTTAACCGGCGGTCTTGTCGGTAATATTTTAAAAGAATTTGCTACCGTGGTAGTAATCTCCACACTGTTAAGCCTGGTTGTTTCTTTTACGGTAACTCCCCTGCTTGCTTCAAGAATAGGTAAGCTGGAAAGATTATCCGGTAGAACAATAATGGGGAAATTTGCAATATGGTTCGAGAAAGGATTCAGAAATTTAACCGCTAATTATATTAACGTTTTGAAATGGGCATTGTACAACAAATGGAAAGTAATAGTAGTTGCCGTTCTGTTGTTTGCAGCCTCAATTGCTCTTATACCCGCCGGATTTATAGGTTCCGAATTTATACCGAATCCGGACAGCGGAGAATTCGCTGTGGTTTTGGAAATGCCTCTGGGCTATTCTTTGGAACATACAAACTTTGTAACACATAAGGTGGAAAATTACATCCGTAAAATACCGGAAGTAAGAAAGCTTTTTGTCGATGTGGGTGCATCCAACAACGGCTTTGTAGGACAGAGTTCCAGTAATATTGCCGAACTTGATGTTACGCTTGTGCCGAAAAATCAAAGAAGAATACCTACCGACGATATAAGCAACGAGATAAAAGAATTTGCTATGAAAATACCCGGTGTTAAAGTTCGCATTAATTCTATAGGTATTTTCGGAGTTGCAAATCAAACTCCAATCCAAATGGTTGTAAGCAGTTCTAATCGAAAGGATGTTGAAACTGCTGCAGCAACAATAGAAAAGATAATAAAGAAAATCCCCGGAACCGAAGAAGTTAGGCTTTCGTCTGAAAACGGTAACCCGGAAACCAGAATAGATATAAACCGGCAAAAAATGGCAGATTTAGGCCTGTCTTTGGCAAATGTAGGCGCAGCACTGAATGTTGCGTTTCAAGGAAACGATAAAGCAAAATTTAGAGACGGGGATGATGATTATAACATTGACATCACACTTGATAAATTCGATAAGTCAAAAATATCGGATATTAAAGACCTAACCTTTTTGAATAATACGGGACAGCCCGTTCAGCTTCAGCAGTTTGCTTCCGTATATCAAACTACCGGGCCAACGAAACTTGAACGAATGAACAGGCTTCCTTCCGTTACTATTTTTTCACAGGTTACGGGAAGACCCGTCGGCAGCGTTGGCCAGGATATTCAAAATGCTCTGTCAAAAATTTCATTACCAAAAGGAATTGAAATTACATATTTGGGCGACTTGAAAAACCAGACACAGGCTTTCAGCAGTTTGGGTATTGCTTTGTTAGCCGCCATAATATTTGTTTATATGGTAATGGTAGCACTATACGATTCTTATGTCGATCCTTTTATAATATTATTCTCTATTCCTTTGGCTGTGATAGGCGCATTACTTGCATTGGCTTTGACAATGAAAGCGTTAAACTTATTTACTATACTCGGTATTGTAATACTTGTAGGACTAGTAGGCAAGAATGCAATCCTTCTGGTAGATAGAGCAAACCAGCGCAAGTTAGAAGGCGACTCCGCCTCCGAAGCGATACTTGATGCTGCACAGAACAGAATTCGTCCGATTGTTATGACAACTTCAGCCCTGGTTTTCGGTCTGCTTCCAATTGCATTATCCCTTGATCCGGGATCCGAATTTACATCCGGTCTTGCATGGGCAATTATAGGCGGTTTGATCAGTTCTATGTTTTTAACGCTTATTCTTGTTCCGGTAATTTATATAAAAGTTGAAACATGGCGTGAGACGGTTCCTGCATTCTTTAAACGAGTCTTTACAAAAAAAGAAGAGCAGGAAGAACTTGGATTGGCAGGTAAGTAAAGCTTACCTCCTCTTGATTCCCGAGTACTTGAAACTCGATCCTGGATACTCGATTTAATGCGGTATCCGGGATCGAGCATTCTATACAAAATATAGCGCCAACGGGCAGAGGTTACGTGAGGGCTAAAATGTAGAAAATATCTACTGTTCTGAGTGTAATTGAATGTAAGTTATAGAATGTTCCGCAATCTTCTACTCATATATTCTATCCATTTATTAATTCTTTTAAACAACTTTGAATTATATCCCATGCAAGCTTTACGTGTCTTTCTTCTGTTCGCAGACCCGAAACTACAAGCCTGATAACAAACTTACCGTTTAGCTTTGTATGAGTTATAAAAACCTTTCCGGTTGAGTTTACTAAATTCATAAGTTTTTCATTTAACTTATTTAATTCATCCTCATTGTTAATATCCGAAGGATGAGCTCTAAAGCATGTGGTACTTAAAGGCACCGGCGCAAGTCTTTCAAATTGAGGGTGCTCATCTACCCAGCCTGCAAATTTCTTTCCTATTCTTAAATGCTCGCGCACTCTTTCTATTATTCCTTCCGTTCCGAAGTAACGAATTATAAACCAAAGCTTAAGCGAACGAAACCTTCTGCCAAGCTGAATACCGTAGTCCATATAATTTTCTACTTTGCTGTCTTCGGCGGTTTTTAAATATTCGGGAACAAGACTAAAAGCTTGTTTTAAAATATTAGGCTTCTTTGTAAAGAAAATACTAAGATCAACAGGTGTAAACATCCACTTGTGCGGATTAACAACAATAGAATCTGCCTTTTCTACGCCATTTAAAATATATCGCATTTCCGGAACAAGAGCGGCAACACCGCCGTGTGCGGCATCCACATGCAGCCACAAATTTTCCTTTATACAAATGTCTGCAATTTCATTTACCGGGTCTATGCTTGTTGTTGATGTTGTACCCACTGTGGCAACAACACAAAAAGGCAGCCATCCGTTTTTTCTATCTTCTTCAATTGCTTCCTGTAATTTTGATGGAATCATTTTGAATTCGTCGTCAACAGGAATTTTTCTAACTCCTTCTAGTCCTATTCCTAAAGTAATTGCTCCTTTTTCAATTGAAGAATGAACCTGTTCGGAAGCGTAAAGCCTTAATCTTTTGACTTCTTTTCTACCTGCCAAACCTTTAATTCGAGCATCAACATTTTTAATTTGTTCCCTAGCTGCAGCTATTGCATGCATAGTACTAACCGACGCCGTATCGTATATTATTCCCCAAAAATCTTCATCAAGTTTCAGCATTTGTCTAAACCAATTAAGAGTAACCTGCTCAAGTTCGGTTGAAGATGGTGAAGTTTTCCAAAGCATTCCGTTAACGTTTAAAGCTGCCGAAAGTAGCTCCGCCAGAATCCCGGGGCCGCTGGAAGTTGAATTAAAGTAAGCCATAAATCCGGGATGATTCCAATGTGTTATTCCGGGAAGTATTATGTCATCAATATCATTAAAAACATTTTCCATCGGCTCGGATCTTTCGGGAGGAACTATTGGAAGTTGCTCCTTAATCTCACCCGGTTTTACTTTAGAAAGGACGGGCAGCGATTCGAGGTTGTTTAAATAATCCGCTATCCAATCTATTAACTGATAGCCGTACTTTCTAAATTCTTCAACCGGCATATCGCCGTTGTTGCCTTTAGTTTTGTCTAAGTTCGATTCCATGAGAATACTAATTAATTATAATAATTCATTTAAATATTTATTTAATAATTCTAAATATAAAAATATTTTTAATTGTTTCTGTTCTATAAATTATTTGAAATTAAGTTAAAATTTCGGAATTATTCCATTTACTCGATAATTGACATTGTCTATCCTTTGTAATAAATTGCTCTATGGACATCAAATGGGATGAAAATAAAAACAGCAAACTTAAAAAAGAACGAGGAATATCGTTTGAAGAAGTTGCTGAATTAATTTTATATAAAAAGTATACGGCAATCGTAAAACATCCCAAATGTCCAAATCAACGGATATTTTTAATTCCTATTAAGGACTATATACATGCAGTGCCCTTTGTTATAGATGAAAAAAACAACATCATATTAAAAACGATTTTTCCAAGTAGAAAGTTCAATAACAAGTACGGAAAGAAAAAACAATGAGAACAAAGCTTGATAAATACGAAAGAGAAATTGAAAAAGAAGCGGATGAGTACAAAGTTGTTTCTAAAAAGGAGAAACAAGAAATTGAAAGTTCGCTTGATCGTATACGTAAAACTAAAAATATAAACATTAGGATATCCGAAGCTGTTCTTGAAGAAATAAAGAAACGCTCACGCGAAGAAGGCATCCCTTATCAAACGCTTATTTCAAGTGTTCTGCATAAGTATGTAACCAACAGGCTTATTGATGAAAAAGCAATACGAAAGACTATACAACTTATCTCTTCTAAGAGTTAGTTATTCCGAAAAGTTACGGTAAAAATCGAGCCAACTCCTTTTTCACTTTCTACTTTTATTTCGGCACCGATTAATTCAATATATTTCTTTACCAAAGCAAGCCCCAGGCCGTTGCCTTCGTATCTTCTGGAATAACCGGATTCTTCCTGGCTGAAGGGGTCAAATATTTTAGGTAAAAATTCTTTAGATATTCCAACACCGGTGTCTTTTATTTCAATTATTGATTCTTTGCCGTTTTTATTGTAAGAATTTATTTCTACTTTACCATTTTCGGTATATTTAACAGCATTTCCTATCAGGTTTTGGAAAATTTCCGTAACTATATATTCATCGGCTGAAACAATTAAATTTTCACTACAGTAATTAAACGAAAGTTTTAAATTTTTACTTTTTGCAGCAAAATCAAATTCCCTCATCAATCCTCTCATTATTTTTCCAAGGTCAACCGGCTCGAAGCTAAAATCTATTGTTCCGTTCTGAAGTGCCGACATGTTTAGTATCAAATCTATTGTTCGCAGCAGTCTTTTGCCGGCAGAATCAATAGAATCAAACGAACCCTGAAAATTAGGGTCTAATTTACCGGCGAGTTCGTCCCGCAAAAAAGAATTATAACTTAATATTACATTTATAGGTGAACGTACCTCATGAGACATTTGAGCAAGAAATTCGGACTTTAACTTATCGGATTCTTCTGCTTTTTCTTTAGCTTTTATTAATTCCGATTCAATCCTTTTCCTTTTGGTAATATCCAGTAAAGTTCCGATTACTGCAGGCTTTCCCTTATACCGGCTAATAGCACCGTATACTTCAACATCAATAATTCTTTTGTCTTTGGTCAATCCCTGAAACTCATAATGAACAGATTCAATTTCTCCTTTCAGTCTTTTTAAGATGTTATTGTTAACTGCTTTAAAAGAATCAGGCGGAGTTACATCTTGCGGCCCCAACTTGTCTATCACTTCTTCTCTTTTATAGCCGAAAATCTCGGCAAGTTTTGGATTGACATATCTGAATAATCCGTCTTGAATTAAATATATACCGACAAGCGAAAATTCTGCTATCTGCCTAAACTTATACTCGGATTCACGAAGGGCATCTTCGGTTATTTTCCTTTTAGTTATATCCTTGTTTACACCTACAAGTGCAATTTTTTCTCCTTGAGGATCAAGGAACGGGAATACTACGGTTTCCGAAATGCCTTCCGAACCGTCCTTCCTGACAAAATTTATTTCACCTGTCCATTTACCTTCGTTTATAACGGTCCGTATAATTTGTTCCGTTAAAGTAATATGCAACGATTTTTTATTTAATATTTCGGAAGATGAATTCAATACTTCTTCTTTTTTATAACCGTACATATTTGCTGCGGCAGAATTCCAATTTATAATTTTGCCTTCCATATCGGTTATTATAACGGCATCATATAGATTATCAAAAATAAATGCTTCCCTTCTTAAAGCTTCTTCAATTTTTTTACGTTCCGTTATATCACGGTATATTCCCTGTACCGCTTTTTTACCATTCCAATATATTTCGGAGACACTTACTTCAAGGTCAATTAAATTTCCTTCTTTTGTTAGACCGCGCATTTCGTACCTCGAACCAACCGGAATGTTGTTCAGCCTTTTCTTTAATCTTTTCAAAATTATTTTCTTGCTTTCCGGGGCAACAAATTTCATTTCTGAAAAACCGGAAGAAGCAACTTCTTTAGCAGTATACCCAAAAAGCTCTTGCCATGCCTGGTTAACAAGTACAAGTTTGTTTTCTTGAAACACATAAATCGGGTCGGGAGAAGATTCAATTAATGACCTATAATTTTGTTCTCTCTCTTTTAATGCTTCCTCAGCCAACTTCTGTTCATTTATATCCGTACTTATACCGATAACATTCTTAACCTTGCCTTTCCCGTCTTTTAAAGGAAGCTTTATTGTATAAAGCCAGCGGATATCCCCGTCGGCATTTACATATCTTTCTTCTTTTTCAATTTTTTCTAATTTGTTTTCTACTAATAGAGTATGGTCGCGATTCATTTCGCTAGCTATTGAACGAGGAAATAAATCATAAACTGTTTTACCAATTATTTTATCCGGTGAATGTCGTAAACTGTGTAACAAGTTTTTATTTGCAAGTATAATCTTACCTTTTTTATCCGTAACGTGAATAAAGCCGGGACTTGAATTAATTATCTCCTGCAAGAAATTAATTTTATTATCATGTTTTATTTTGGCTTTAAGTTCTTTACTTGCATCATTAATTGATATGATGTTTACGGATTGATTGTTTATTTTTAATAATGATTCGGAAAGCTTTACGGGGAAAACAGTTCCGTCTTTCTTAATATGAAACTTTATATCGGAAGTTAATTTTATTTGTTTATATTTTCCCTTTACTAATTCTGCGGTAATATCTTTAATTGAAATTTTTAACAGTTCGTTCTTTTTATAACCATACAGGTTTAAAGCAGCATTGTTGGCATCCAGAATTCCCCCCGTCTTTTCAACTATTAAAACAGGCACAGCTTGACTTTCAAAGTATAAACGGTAAGCATCCTTTCCCAAATCCAATTTTCCAGATGCTTTATTCCGATCCTTTAGTTTGTCTTCTAATTTAGAATTTATCCCTTTAATCTTTTCCAGTTCTTTTATTAGTTGCTTTTTACTTTTCTTATTATTGTCCATAGAAATTTTTTCAACCAAAATAATAACAAATTTACCTTATCATTAATAAATATCAAACACTACTAATGTAATTCTTAAAATAAAGTGCATGCAGCAGGAATAAGTTATCATTTTTGATTGGAGTTTATACAAAGCTTATAGAAATTTGTTTAAGAATTCGGTTGTTCGATTATTGTTAAATCTATTCTGTTTATAACTTTATAAAATAGTTTTTAGTTTAGTTGAGAATATTATAAAGTTTTTTGTATTTTTGTTCCGAAAAAAATATAAAGGGTACTATGGGGATGCATAGTATAGTAATGGTTAAGCAGGTACCTGACACTGCTAATATATCCGGTCAGGTAATGAAGGAAGACGGAACCGTTAACAGGGCTAAGCTTCCGGCAATTTTTAATAACGAAGACCGAGTTGCGCTAGAGTTCGCCCTGCAGCTTAAGGATAATTACGGCGGCAAGGTTACCGCAATTACAATGGGCCCGCCCCGAGCATCCGATGTTTTAAGGGAATGCCTTTACATGGGTGCAGATGAAGCCGTTTTAATTAGCGACAGGAAATTTGCCGGTGCGGATACTCTTGCTACTTCTTATGTACTTTCGGAAGCAATAAAAAAAATCGGGAAATACGATTTTGTATTTGCAGGCCGGCAGGCAATTGACGGCGATACCGCACAGGTCGGGCCTCAAACAGCAGAAAAGCTGAACATCCCTCAAATTACATATGCCGAAGAAATTCTAGATGTAACCGGATCTACCGTAAAAATAAAAAGAAAAATAGACGGCGGTTTTGAGATTCTTGAATCTGCACTGCCGGTGCTTATTACGGTTATTAAAGATGCTGCTTTCCCGCGTCCGTTTAAGGCAAGAAGAATTATGGCTTATAAAAATGCCAAAACATTAATCGAACTTGAAAAATTAACGGAAGGCAATTCGCTTTTATATATAGACCAGTTGAAGGAAGAATACACTTCGAAGAAGTTATACATTCAAACATTTACTATGGACGACCTAAAGCTTGATGAAAATAGATGCGGGGTACACGGCTCTCCTACAAAAGTACACAAAATAGAATCAGTTGTTCTTGCGGGAGGTAATCACGAAATGATTGAACCGTCCAAAACAGGCATCGGAGTTCTAATTGATAAATTAATGGAAGATCATATTTTAGGATAAAAATACCGGTATTATGAACAAAGACGTTTGGGTTTTTATTGAACAGAGAAACGGCAAGCCGGCAGATGTTAGCTTTGAACTATTATCTAAAGGAAGAAGGCTTGCTGAAAATCTCAAAGGAAATTTAAAAGCTGTTGTAATAGGATATAATGTAAAGCATATTATTGAAGAAACCTTTAGGTACGGCGCAATAGAAACAATGGCAGCCGATCATCCGCAGCTTGAACATTATAAAACCATGCCTTACAGCAGGATCATGAATGATCTTGTTGAAAAGTATTCACCGCGTGTGGTACTTTTTGGCGCTACTGTTATAGGCAGAGACCTTGCACCGCGCGTCGCTTCGCATACAAAAAGCGGGCTAACTGCCGATTGCACTGATCTCCAAATTTCTAAAGTTAAATATTTAAAAAAGGAATATGAAGACCTGCTTCTTCAAATAAGGCCTGCCTTCGGCGGAAATATTATTGCTACTATTATTACACCCGATAACCCGATCCAAATGGCTACCGTTAGGGAAGGCGTAATGCGCCTGGAACCTCTTGATAAACCGGTTGAAGGGATTGTTACAAAAATTGACTACCAACCGGATGGAATAGATGACATTATAAAAATTATTGAACAGCACAGAGAAGAAAATAAAGTAAATCTTAAAGCTGCGCCAATCATTGTTTCCGGCGGTTACGGAATGGGAACGAAAGAAAATTTTAAACTTATTTACGAACTTGCAAATGTTCTCGGCGGCGAGGTTGCCGGTTCCCGCGCTGCCGTTGATGCAGGATTTGTTAACCACGACCGACAGGTAGGACAAACAGGCGTTACGGTTAGACCCAAACTTTATATTGCCTGCGGAATATCGGGGGCAATTCAGCATAGAGCGGGAATGTCGGAATCAAATAAAATCATCGCAATAAATACGGATCCCGATGCACCAATCTTTAATATTTCACACTACGGAATAGTAGGTGATGCAATGCAAATTATTCCCATGTTCATAAATGTTTTTAAGCAAAAATTGAGATAATACAATGCCGAATTATTTTTCAGATAACCCCGACCTTTTATATCATTTTGATAGGCTGGAACTTAAAGAAGTTGTTGAGCTGACCGAAGAAAATTATTCTCAAACCGGTAAATATGATTATGCGCCTGTCGATTATGAAGATGCAAAAGAAAATTATAAAAAAGTTCTGGAGGTTGTGGGAGACATTGCCGGAAATTTTATAGCGCCCAAAGCAGCGGAAATTGACGAAGAAGGTGCAATGTTTAAAGACGGTAAAGTAACTTATGCAAAGGGAACGAGAGAAGCACTGGAAATGCTTTCCAAAGCAGAATTAATGGGAATGATTTTACCGCGTGAATACGACGGCTTAAACTTTCCTACAACAATATACATGATGGCCGTTGAAATTATTTCGAGAGCCGAAGCTTCTTTAATGAATTTATTCGGACTTCAGGATATCGGAAAAACAATTGCACAATTTGCGGATGATAATCAGAAAGAAGAATTTCTTCCAGGCTTTTCTTCCGGTAAATATACTGGAGCAATGGCACTTACGGAACCCGATGCCGGCTCCGATTTGCAGGCCGTAAAATTAAGTGCTTACCAGGATGAAAACGGTAAATGGTTTTTGCGCGGAGTTAAAAGATTTATAACCAACGGCAACGGCCAGGTGCTTCTTGTTTTGGCAAGAACCGAACCGGGAACTAAAGACGCCCGCGGGTTAAGCATGTTTGCCTGCTATGGAGACGAGACAATTAAAGTCCGCCGCATAGAACATAAACTCGGCATTCACGGATCACCTACATGTGAACTTCAATTTAACGATACGCCGGCACAATTGGTTGGTACCAGAAGATTCGGACTGCTGAAATACGTGATGTATTTGATGAACAGGGCAAGAGTTGGTATAGGTGCCCAGTCGCTTGGTATTGCCCAGCAAGCTTATGAAGAAGCACTTAAATATGCAAAAGCACGGGAACAATTCGGAAAGCCGATTTATAATTTCCCTGTAATTGCAAACATGCTTATAGATATGCGTGTTACTCTGGAAGCCAACAGGTCTTTGTTTTATTCTACAAGCATTTGGCTGGATAAAAAAGAAAAATATGAAGAACGCGTTGATAAGCTTAAGGCATTGAAGAAACCGTTCCTGGAAGCAAATGAAAAATTAAAAGAAGCTAACAAGATAGTTGCATTGTTAACTCCCATGACGAAATATCTGCTGAGCGAGTCCGCAAATAAACTTTGCTACGATGCACTTCAAATTCACGGCGGCACCGGTTATATGAGGGAGTTTAACGTGGAAAGACTGACAAGGGATGCGAGAATAACAAGTATTTACGAGGGTACGTCTCAATTGCAGATTGTTGCAGCTTCCGGCGGAGTAATAAACAATGTTTTGGGTGAATACTTTGATGCCTGCGAAAAGAAAGAATATAAAGGAAGCCTTGTTAAGCTGCTTGATTCCTTAAAAGAAATAAGGGAAATGTTTAACGATTGTTTGAAGTATATTAAAGATAAAAAAGATGTTAACGTTCAGGAAGTTGCCTCAAAAGACCTTGTTGAAATGTATTCTTATCTTTATATTGGATTTTTACTTTTAGATGAAGCTAATGCATCGTCCGGTAAACCGGGTGATGATCAGAGGAAAGTTTTTACTGCTAGAAGATATATTCTGGATGCTCTGGCTAAAGCAAGAAAAAATTCCGAATCAATTAAAAACGAATTATATTCGGATATACTTCATGCAGATACAATTTTAATTTAAAAACAGGGACATATGATGGAGAAAAAACATGTAATTTACAGGCTGTTTGATGACCATGAAGAAAAGCATTATGTAAACAGCACGCTGGATCATCAAAAGCTTGAAGAACTTGTAGAAGAATTTAAAAAAGAAAACAAGGATAAAGTTTTTGCTAAAGAATTTATCAACTTTTTGCACCGGCACGACCCGGATGCCGTTGAAGTTGAAGTGCGGGATTTCTTCTTTTAAATTATACTTTAAATATATTTCCCCGCCCTAAAATTAAATTGGGATCCAAGGCTTTCTTTAACCGGAACATTTTGTCAACAGTTTCTTGTCCATACATTACAAGCAGATAATCTCTTTTTGCCTTTCCAATTCCATGCTCTGCGGAAACCGTTCCTCCCAGCTCCACAGCTTTTTTGCAAATTTCCGAATAAATATTTTTTCCCTTATTAAACTCATCCTCATTCCCCGGAAGCATATTAAGATGAATATGCGAATTACCAAAATGCCCGTAAATTACATAAGGCATATTTTCTTTTTCAACTAATTCTTTTGAATAGAAATACAGCGATTCAAATTCATCATCCGGCACTGCGACATCTGTTCCAAGTTTGCGAAGATTATTTCTAGAAATATATTCATTTATCTTTACAGATATTGCATGTCTAAAAGTTAAAATTCTTTTTTTATCCTCTTCCGTTACTGCGAACCATGCACTTTCTTCATCACCGTGAAATTCATTAACAAGATCTATCCAGCTTTCAAAAAAGAATTCTTCGTTTTCGCTTGTAACTTCCTGCTCAAACCAGACACCTGCTCTTGCGGATTGTGGTATTTGCGGGTAATCTTCAATTAAAAATTTTAATGCTTTTTCATCGAAGTATTCAAGCGCAAGTGCTTCAATGCATCTTGGGTCATGTCTTAATCTAGTATTAAAGGAAATATCCCTTGCTTTTTCTATAAAGTGAAGTGCGTTTAGTTCATTATCAAAAAACACAACGCAGGAAATAATTTTTTCCGGTTTAGGCAGCAGCTTTAATTTTATTTTTGTTACAACTCCCAAAGTGCCTTCGGAACCGATAAACAAATCGACTGCATCCATATCTTTTTTACAAAAATACCCCGCAGCATTTTTTACATTAGGCATGTTTATTTCAGGAATTTCAATTTCCATTTGCTTGCCTGTGCCGGTTTTCAAATTAATTTTATATCCGCTAGCCAAACACTCGCCGCGTTTTAAGTTAATAATTTCTCCGTCTGCAAGTACAACTTCAAGTTCAAGTATAAAATCTCTTGTAGGTCCGTATTTAAAAGTTTTTTCACCGGAAGCATTTGTCGCAACAGTGCCGCCGATAAAGCAGCTTTTATCAGTAGGATCCGGAGGATACAAAAGATTTTTTTCATTCAACGCAGTTTGAAAGTCTGAAAGTATTACACCCGGTTCCAAAATTGCATAATATTCTTTCTCATTTACTTCAATAATCTTATTTAATTTTTCGGTAGAAATTACAATTCCTTCCTGCGGCACACGTGCACCGGTTAAGCCGGTACCGTTCCCGGCAATTGTAACCGGAGTTTTGTTTTTATTTGCTTCCCTGAGAATCTCCGAAACATCAGCCGAACTTTCCGGCATATATACTGCTTCGCAGGTACCTTTAAAATTAGAAGCATCTATCAAATAATTTTGAATCTCATCTATGTTTGTTTTCTTAATCATTAACGCACCGTCTATATAAATTTATGAATTGCGAATCAATCGGTTCATCTTAAATCTTTTAACTACTAAAACTTACTCATGAACTTGAACTCAGCCAGTTGGGGTGTAAGTTCAGTTCAAGTAGTTCCAAGTTTAATTTCCGCTATCTTAATTAACTAATTATTTCTTTGCAGAATTTTCAGATATTCTTTCTGAATTTCAAGCGGCGGAATTTTCTCGTCTTTTCTCTTGATATGAGAAATTATTCCCATAAGCTTAAACAATTCGTCCAGTGCATCAAACATATTTACCATAGGATAAGCCGAATCCCGCAG
>JBJKQP010000014.1:0-8979 GCA_046705105.1 Ignavibacteriaceae bacterium
TCCGGCAAGGATAACAATAAACGGTATTGCCATCTTAAAGAAAGAAGCGATAATGGGAGTCATTCTTGCCGAGCGTAAATCTTTAGCAGAGAATGCTCTTTGTACTACAAGAAAATCCGTCGTCCAGTATCCGAACGAAAGAACAAATCCCAGACCCAAAACTATTCCGCCCCATGTAATCATCATTCCGTTATCTGCAGGATTGCCGGATGTTGACCACAAAGTATTAAATGAATCCGGTATGCGAGCAAGTACCTGATGTATTCCTCCTATTTCTATAAGACCGAGAACCGATACAAGAAATAATCCGAACCAAATTAAAAAGAACTGAATAATCTCAGTAAAGATTGCGGACATCAATCCGCTGAGTGTAACATAAACCGCAACGGTTAAGGCAGAAGCCCACATGCTTACATGCCACGACCATCCGAAGAAAGTATGAAGCACTAATGCCATTGCATATAAATTAATTCCGGAAACAAGAAGAGTCATTATAGCAAAAGCAATTCCGTTAAGCACTCTTGTTTTTTCATCAAAGCGAAGTTTTAAGTAGCCCGGCACGGATTTAATTTTGCTGCTGTAATAAAACGGCATCATATAAATACCGAGGAACAACATTGCGGGTATTGCGCCTATCCAGTAGAAATGCGCAACGTACATGCCGTACTTAAAAGTATTACCTGTCATTCCCAATATTTCAAGAGCACCCAGATTAGCAGAAAGGAAAGCCAGTCCGGCCACCCACGAACTGTTTTTTCTTCCGGCAAGGAAGAAATCGTTTTCACTCTTAGTAAATTTTTTCAGGTAAAACCCGATCCCGATAACAAAGCCGAAATAAATCGCTATGATCAACCAATCAACGGGCGAAAGTCCGATTGCGCTCATATTGTTTCCCTTTGCAGTTAATGAATTATAAAAAGATATATTTTAAAGAATTTTATATATCGCAAATAATTTATTTACTAACCGTTCGTATTACAGAAAATCTTTATGTGTTACTCAAATCGGATTTAAATATAAAAAAGCGGATTATTGAAACTGCAACTTATGGTGTTAAAATATATTAAGCAATCTATATATAAAAATTATTGGAAATTTTTAACGGGTATTTCTTTCTTTTTTATCGATAATTGATATATTTTAAAAAAGAATTTTTATGGAAACAGAAGAATTAAACGAGGAAATAAAAAGGCTTATCCAGTCCCCGGAAAATATCCGGGAATTTGCAGACCTTGCTTCGCCGGAAGAAAATTGGAGGAGAATAGATAAAAGCATGAAGGTCCCGAATCATATCGGTTTATCAGTACAAGACTGCCCTTCATGCTTTGAGCCCGTTCGTTTGATCTTCGATAAGTTCTCGACTGAGAATGAAAAAATAAATTTAACCTGTCCTCACTGCAAAGTATCTTTGATATGCCGGTTGGAGTTTACCGGCTACACGAGCGATGCTTTTCTTGAAGAAGAATAAAAATTATTTAAGTAAAATCAACTTCTTCGTTTCAACAAAACTTTTTGATTGACTGCCGCCCGCTACATTAGCAATAAGTTTGTAGAAGTAAATTCCGCTTGGTAAGTCAGGTTTCCACTGTACACTGTAAGTACCCGCATTCTGGTTTTTGTTTACCAGCTTATCGACAACCTCACCCAGCATATTATATATGTTAAGACTTACATGGCTTGCTGCCGGAATCTTATACTGTATGGTTGTTGACGGATTAAATGGATTAGGATAATTTTGACTTAACCGGAAGGCCATGGAACTTTGATCTGTTTGTTCCTGCTTTACACCTGTGGTAACAATCATCCTTTCATAGAGTGCTTCCATTGAATCGGCATGAGTCTGTAGATATGTAAGCCCATTGCCGAGAACGATACCAAAGGATATAACACGATGCTGTCCACTGCTGAGAGAGAAAGGATTTGCAGCTTCGAGCATACGATAATCACCTGCCTGAGTTCCTGCTGCTGCAATGCCTTCATTCAACATTGTCCAGCGAGCAGTGTCGGTTTGCGGATCGCCGCCGTATTTATAAGAGTAAGCCGTATGAGGATTATTATTGCCGAGAAGCCTTAACCCTACGTAACCACCGGACTGGCTGGAACTGCTCATATATATCATATTTCGCGAGGCATCATAACCGGTTACATTCTTTGTGGGGTCGGGCGGAACATCGGCATCCAGCCACAAGCCTGCCAAAATGTTGTTTATGGATGCATTGATCCCGCGATTTTGAATATTATATGTTAAGATAATAAAGTCATTCGCTCCGGACGAGGCCCACTCATAACTTTTCTGCAACACTCTAAGTCCTAACGGAGTTGATCCGGCAAGCGAATCATCATAGGTAAATGAAATATCCTGACTCGATATACCCGGTACGGAAGATATTTTAGAGCCGGCTGTTTGAAACCAGTCCGGCGGACCGTAATAATCCGCATTCATTACACGAACATCACGGCCTACCTTTCCTCCGATCCATAATCCCCCCAAGCTTAAATAATCAGAACCGTTGGCAGCAGGCCAAAATAATGATGAATCTCCTATCCCGAACGTACCGAGAGTGGAATTATATTCAAGTGCCAGTTTTACATTACCGGCATTCTGAACCTGCCCGATTTTTTCAATGATGGGCATAAGAGGCCCTATAGTTGTATCGGATTGTGGAAATGTAAATGACCGGTTATTGTAGATAATTCCCCAGCCGTTGTTTACAAATAATGATTCCGGATCGCAGTGTAAACTCCATTGAACTTTTGAACCGGGTGTTCCGTTCAATTGCATTGTAATTTTATAAAGATTTGGATTGGCAGTTTCCTGCTGCATTAAGGCGCTGTAGTTCCAGTTTAACGGGTATAAATTTCCTCTTACTCCTATGAAATTATTATCATTGTCAAATCCGGTACTTAATAAATTCGACATTTCCGCAATAAAGGTAATTTTAGCATCAGTGCCAACCGCAGTTCTATCATCAAAATAAACTGTAGAAGTATACTGATTCGCATCTGAATTTAATGTATAGGTTCTAAAACCTGCTCTATTTTCCCAGATTTCTTTACCGTTGTGGAGTATTATATAATGAAAGCTAATTTTTGTTCCAACTGCAGAATCAGGAAAGTCAATACTTTTTGAGTATACCGTATTATAATTTATATTTTTGGTTAGTAAATAATTATTGCCGGACCAATCCTTTTCTCCGAAAAAATGTTCGAAATCTCCCCTTAAAACTAAACTATCAGTTGCCGGATTGAAACCATCATTCTGCAGTTTCATATAAACACCCATATCTACATAAAATGTTAGTTTATGTTTAGTAGCATTTGCATAATTAACAGTAATATTTTTATCCTTATTCATATGAAGATTATATATAATATCGTATTTGCTGGTTGCGTCTCCGGTGAATCCTGTAAAGACGCTGTTGCTCGCAGGAATTGCTTGTACAGTAATTACTTTACCACATAGTAAAGTAGTATCGAAAGGCAAAGTTTTAGGATTTCCAAAACCAATAGAAATTACCCCATTACCGTTTCCGCCTTTTTCAAATTTTAAGTGATATATTGCTGTACTAAATTGGGCATAAATGTATTGGTGACCTGTTGAGTTACCAATAATTAATATTTTCGGATTATCACTTCCACCAATTGCACCTGACCAGGAAGTAAATTCATCACAACTGCCGTTGTATGGTATTGCCTCAATGCCCACTTGTGAGCCTGCATTAAATACTCCAGTATAAGGCATATCATGCACTGTTCCATTCACTTTAATTTTTCCCAAAGTACTAGCACTAACCGCCATAAATTTAACAGTATCTTTAGCATAATTATTACCAAAATTCGCAGTTATATTTTCATTGGCAACCATAGTAATTGTTACAGGATTTTGGTTCTGACCGTTAGCTAAATAGATACCTCCCCATCCGCTAAACTGCGAATTATTAGCGGGATCAGCTTCAAGCGTAACTTGAGTACCTGGTGTAAGCGTTTCAGGTCCAAAAGGAAGATTTTGCTGAACACTATTAATTTTTACAGTACCCGTTCCTTTACCATTTTGTGCAACACTTAATGTAACGGGCTGCGCACTAAAAGATACGCTGGCAGAAGAAGTAACAAAATTATCCTCTGAGAGTTTTATAGGATAATTTACTATCGGTATAGTTATTTCTCCGCCGACACCCCAGACGGTTACACTGAAAGTTATTTTAGGTATAAGATTTAAATATATATCACTTGCCATATGCTCTTTTATATCGCTTATTACATAGGGATCGCTGTCTACAAGTTTAGCGACTCCCGTACCGCTCTTGTATATGTAACCCAAACTTGTACTCATATAATTATCGGTAATCTTATTTGTCATGCCTGCGCCTAATGTAAGTCCTACCTCAATACTTACGATCTTTTTCTTGCCAAAACTTTTTTCATATGCAACTATTGGTATATCTTGCGGCCATTCATCATATAAATTAAATGAGTTCTTTAACTTTAAAGGAGTGAAATTTTTATTATCATTTAATGCTAAATCAACATTTAATAGAGGTATATCACCTATATAATTTCCACCTAAATCGCCAAAACCTATATCCGGTACTTTTAATTTATACTTAGCTGTAGAAGTAAATCCTAACTGCATATATGCATTAGCGCTATCGCCGTAAAAAGATATAAAAGTGTATGGGTTTTGATAGTCACTGGTAACATGCCCATTTATTCTAATGTGTGCTAAAGTACCGCCAATAGATGCACCAAAATATACATATCCTCCTATACCAAGAATAGAGCCGCCCTGCCAGCCTGTATCAAATTCATAAGTTGGAAATCCTTCTTGCTTTTCTAAATGAAAAGATTGAGTTTGAACCTGTGCATTAACTCTAAAAACAAAAATGAAAATTACGAACGGTATAAAACTTAAATAACGCGACATTTTAAAATGTATATTTAATTGTTTCATGATATAAAACCTCAAAAATTTGTAATCATATTTTTATTGAAATTTATAAATTCCGAAATGTTGAGTAATTTGGGAACCGTCCATTGTATGACTAATACTAACTTCAGACGGCAGCCAGTATTTATTATCAACACGCTTGCAATTGAAATCAGTCTGAGCAAATTCATGTCCGCTAACTGAGAAGTCTAAGCGAGAGACGTAATAGTTTTCCGAATTGACCCAAATTTTGAAGTCTATAACACTGTACTTGCCGGTTATTAAAAAGTTATTTGCACCGTTAAGTTTAATTGGAGTAATATTTACATTTTGCCATGAGTCTACATCCTTAAAAACCGTATTTAAATTCACAAATATTTTTACGTTTCCTGCATTCGTTTGAGGATATGTAGAGGCAATACTTTTATTAATGCTTTTATTTACAGTTTTTGTTTTTTTGATGTGAAGACCGTTCTGGGGGTTGTATTCTGTACTGAATGAATTTTGTCTAAGCATTTGCCCCGAAGCGATAGACTTACCTATCTTTGAACTTGACGGAGCATTTATAGATTGAGTAACATCTACATCATAACTTTTTTCAGGCAGACAATTAGTTTTAACTTTTGTCACAATATCCTGTAAAGTGGGAATGTTTTGTGCTTCTGTTTTAAATCCTAAAAAACAGATTACCGTTACTAGAAATAAATAGGTTATGCTTTTATTCATGACCCGCCTCCTGGGTTTTGTTACATTTAATGATCTTTTATTATTAATTTTTTGATGGCACTATTGTCCGCTGAGCCATTGTTCAAAGCTTATATTTACTGTGCCGTCGGGATACGTCCAGTCGGGTTTAAGCCGCAGACCGCTGCCGCTTTTCCATATAAAATCAACCGCATCTTCAATTTCATTTTCATTCGCTGCTTTCATCAAATAAACTTTACTGTTCGTAGAATGTACCTTCTTTATTATTTCAGTGTTTATTTGAAGAGCAAGCAGAGCATTTCTTATTATCTCGGCCTGCTTTAAATCATAAGTTGCCCATACAATTCCGTTTCTGCCGGAAATAAATTCATTCTCATCAAAAGCAATTGTTATCTCAAAACTGCTTCCAATTGGAATTCCGGGCAATTGCACTTTACTCAACATTTCCCAATCGATAGTTATCTCCGTTTCAAGCTCAATTTTACCGGCTTTAATTAGTTTTCCTTTGGTTGTTATAATATTCACTGTTTTAAAAATGTTTTTGAAGAATAAATTTTCAGCACAAAAGTAATTTTGTAAGGTATGGGAGTCTTGTACTTTTTGCGCAAATGTTAGGATATATTGCGCATGTGAGCCGTATTTAAGGCAGTAAATTATGAAATGATAAAAAATTAAAGAATTTTATACTCGGAAGGCGAGCATCCAAATTGTTTTTTGAATGCCCTTGAAAAATATGCCTGATCGTTATAGCCTACTTTATAACATATTTCGGCAATCGTTCCCGCATTTTGTTTTATTAAATCCGCAGCGCGCTGAAGACGGAGAGAACGGATAAACTGTACCGCCGGCTGGTCAATTAATGCATTAAGTTTTCTGTTTAGCTGTGAAAGGCTCATGCTGACTTCATTTGCTAGTTCTTCAGTACTGAAGTTACTGTTTTCAAAATTAGCTTCGATTATGTCAATTACTTTTTGCAGGAATTCCTGATCTATCGAAACCGCGGAAACCTCGGACGGTTTGATAATCGTCGATTTGCTAAACCGCTTTTTTAGCTGCTCTCTTTGATAAATTAAATTTTTAACCCTGACAATAAGTTCTCTTGCGCTAAATGGTTTTGTAAGGTATGCATCGGCTCCGGTTTCCAATCCTTCAATTTTATCATCAAGTCCTGCTTTGGCAGTAAGCATAATAATCGGAATATGACTTGTCTTTTCATCTTTTCTAATTTCTTTACTGAATTCATATCCGCCCATTTTAGGCATCATAATGTCCGTAATAATTAAATCGGGAATCTCTGCCTTGGCCTTTGAAATTGCTTCCTCACCGTTCGAAGCTACTATAACTTTGTTTTCCTGCTCTAATTGTTCGCGGATGTAGGATCTTATATCTGCGTTGTCCTCAACAACTAAAATTATATTTTGTTTTTCTTCAGATACCGGATGCCGGATTCCGGATTCTTTAATTTGATCAGTTGATTCAATTTCATGCTGATGTTGGAAAGAATTCTCTTTGATAATTTCAACTGGTTTTTCCGACTCTAGCTTCTTATCTCCCAAAGGAAGAGTAATAATGAATTCCGAGCCTTCATCGATTTTGCTGTTTACGGTTATTTTTCCTTTATGAAGTTCGACCAATTCTTTTGCAAGAGATAAACCGATTCCGGTTCCCTCAAATTCTCGAGTCTCAGAACCGTCTACTTGATAGAAACGGTTAAAAATATTTTTAAGTCTGTCTTCCGGAATACCGATTCCTGTATCTTTAATTATGATTTTTACAAACTTGCCGGATACGCTAAATGTAACCTTTATCTCGCCGCCTTCCTTAGTGAATTTAAATGCGTTTGAAAAAAGATTATAAAATATTTTTTCCATTTTATCCGGATCATAGATAACCGGAACGTTCTCATGTTCCGATTCAAATTTCATTCTTATCTTTTTTAATTCTGCAATTGATTCGAAAGAGTAAAATAAACTCTTAAGAAATGAAACTATGTTATGCTGTTCCGATTTTAATTTAATGCTTCCCGATTCTATTTTAGAAATATCGAGCAGTTGATTTATCAAAGTAAGCAGGCGTTTAGAATTTCTATTTGCTATCTGCAGTTTCCCTTTTTCATTTACCGAAATATTAGAAGACATTACACTTTGAATTTGACCGAGAATTAAAGTAAGAGGTGTTCGAAATTCATGCGAAATATTTTCAAAGAATCGCGATTTCAACTTATCCAGATGACGCAGCGAATCGGATTCAACTTTTCGCAGTTTTAACTGGTTTTTCAAGTTTAACCTGTTTAATTCATATCTTCTTATCAAAAGAAGCAGAGTTAAAAATAAAACCGTGTATAACGAGTATGCCCACCAGGTTTTCCACCAGGGAGGGAGGGTAATGAATTCAAAAGTAGCTCCTTTTTCGTTCCAAACGCCGTCGCTGTTTGTTCCCTTTACATGAAAGACGTAATCACCCGGCGGCAAATTTGTGTACGTTGCATCATGGTTTGTACCGGAATTAATCCATCCTTTATCAAAATTTTCCAGCTTATATGCAAATTTGTTTTTCTCCGGAGCCGAATAATCCATAGCTGCAAAACCAAAACTTATTATGTTTTCATTATATGGAAAGGATGGGATTTTGCTCTTCTCATATAAATTTACAGAAGCTGTCGTATTTTTATTACTAGAATTTGATTCCTTTTGGACCTCGCATTTTGTAATAACAATATTCGGTATGAACTTAATATCTTTAATTTTATCGGGATAAAAATAATTCAATCCTTTTATCCCGCCGAAAAACATTTCACCTGATTTACTTTCGAAATACGCGCCGGTATTAAATTCATCGCTCTGCAGGCCATCGGAAATATCATAGTTTTTAAATGTTAATGAAACCGGATTAAATTTTGAAAGGCCTTTGTCCGTACTAACCCAAAGGTTACCTTTTTTATCCGGTAATATTCCGTAAATAAAGTCATTCGGCAAACCGTTTTTAACCGTGTAATGAGTAAATGTTTTTGCTGCATAGTTAAACTTGTTCAATCCTCCGCCTGCAGTTCCTATCCAAAGGAATTTATCCGGCTGTTTTGGGTCCGGGCAGAGTGACTTAATAAAATTATTGTTCAAGCTGTTGGGATTATCCGGATCATAAGAATATCGTTTAACATGTCCGGTAAACTTATTGAAATACAAAAGCCCTTTTCTTGAACTGATCCAAAAATTTCCGTTCACATCCGGATAAACTGAAAGACGAAATAATTTATTTTGCCAGTTGTTGTATATATAATTTTTGAAAATCCCTTTTTTAGAATCAATTAACTCACATAAATAATTATAAGTTGCTGCCCAGATATTACC
>JBJKQP010000015.1:0-18129 GCA_046705105.1 Ignavibacteriaceae bacterium
TCAACCTCTCCTAAAACTATATCAATACTACCAAGGATGGCAATGATGTCTGCTACCATATGTCCCTTGCACAATTCATTCATAACACCAAGGTGAACAAAGGACGGTCCTCGTACTTTAACTCTAACCGGATTTACAGTTCCGATACTTATTATAAAATATCCTAATACTCCGCGGGGATTTTCACCTCTCGAATATATTTGTCCTGCAGGCGGCTTAATTCTTTTAGGTATTGCAGAAGTAACATCACCTTCAGGTATTTGATCTAAAGCTTGTTCAATTATTTTTAAGCTTTCTTCCATTTCCTGTATGCGGATATAATATCTGTCCCAGCAGTCACCCACTGTTCCCATTAATCCTTGACCCACCGGGATATCAAAATCGAATTTATTGTAAACAGAATATGTATCGTCTTTTCTTAAATCCCATTTAATTCCGCTTGCTCGTAGATTAGGTCCCGTAATTCCGTAGTTAATTGCCGTATCCACCGGAAGAATCCCGACGTTAGCGGTTCTTTCTATAAAAATTTTATTATTAGTTAATAAATCGTTAAGCTCTTTTATCTTTGGTTTGAAATAAGGAACAAATTCTTTTGCAGTTCTAACAAAATCAGGATGCAAATCATGTGAAAGGCCGCCGACCCAGATATAATTGTATAACAATCTTGCACCGCAGGTCATTTCAAATAAGCTTAATATTTTTTCCCTGTCTCTAAAACAATAAAGGAAAGGAGTGAATGCTCCGATATCCAAACCGTAAGTTCCGAGAGCAACAAGGTGGGAAGCAATCCGCTTTAATTCACCCATAAAAACCCGTATATAATCGACTCTTTCAGGAACCTCAATTCCCATCAGTCTTTCAACAGCAACGGCATATCCGAACTCATTATACATAGAAGCAAGATAATCCATTCTATCGGTATAAGGTATTACCTGAGGGTAGGTCATTGCTTCAGCATGTTTTTCAAAACAGCGGTGAAGATAACCGATATGTGGTTTAACGCTGGTTATTATTTCACCTTCCAGTTCTAGTTCCAGCCTTAGCACACCATGAGTAGATGGGTGCTGCGGTCCCATATTAAGAACCATCTGTTCGGTTCTGAGCCCGTTTTTTGATTGTGAATTGTTTGTTATTTCAAATGACATTTTTAATAAATTCTAATTAACAAATTTCAAATTCCATAAATTTATTTAATAAGGTACCTTCATACCTTGATAGTATTCGGGATTTTTATAGTCTTTTCTTAACGGGTAACCTGCTTCCCAATCGTACGGCATAAGTATACGTCTTAAATCCGGGTGATTTAAAAATTTTATCCCTACCATATCATAAGCTTCACGCTCTTGCCAGTCCGCATGCCGCCAAACATCAACCACCGATGAAACTTCCGGATTTTCTCTTGGAGCAGACACTTTAAGTACCAGTTTATGTCTAAATTTTACAGACTCAAGATGATAGTAAACACTTAAAGTTCCACCTTCTATTTTTGTCCCTCCTTCTTCATCAGGGACTTTTTTACCGTTTGCATCGTCAACACCGCTTAATATCATAAGATTATCAAATGATAAAGCTTCATCATCATGAAGGAAGATACATACTTTGTCAATTTCCAGGGGACTGATTGTAATAAAAGGTTCAACAGGCTCTTTTGATTCCAATTCAATAACGGCATCCCCGAATTTTTCTTTCAAAATACTGAATATCTCTTCTGCAGATTTCATGCGCTTTTTTTCACCAAAGTTTCGTTTCTAATTTTTTCTTGGAGTTTTAACAAACCTTCAAGTAAAGCTTCAGGCCTGGGCGGGCATCCGGGCACATAAACATCGACCGGGATAACTCTATCAACACCTTTTAAGACATGATAGCCATGCTCCCAATAAGGACCGCCGCAGTTAGAGCAGCTTCCCATTGAAATAACATACTTAGGATCCGGCATTTGTTCATAAAGACGTTTTATTCTCAAAGCCATTTTTAAAGTAACGGTGCCGGAGATAATTATAACATCGGACTGACGAGGAGAAGGCCTGGGTATTACGCCGAACCTGTCAAAATCGTAGTGAGAAGCAGATGTAGCCATCATTTCAATTGCGCAGCAAGCAAGTCCGAAACCCATTTGCCAAAGTGAGGAAAGACGCGCCCAATTAAGTAGGTCATCAACTTTTGTTATAACTATACTGTCTGTAGCGAATTGTTTATCTAATAATCCCATTGTTAGAATGTAAAATTTGTATTCAATTTATTTAACGAAAGGTAATAAGTTTTATCTGTATTTTTTATTACCCGGATATGATTCAACAAGTTAAGCCTCAACTTCTTCTTGAATAGGAACTTTTTTAATAACAGGGGGCACAACTTTCGGCTTAGTCCATTCAAGGTCTCCTTTTCGCCATTCGTAAGCCATGCCCAATCCTAAAAGTATCAGGAAAATTGCGCCCACAAGAAATCCGCCGAGACCAAAGCTTTTATAAACCATAGCCCAGGGAATTAAAAGTACAATTTCAACGTCGAAGATTAAAAAAATGAGGGCAACAACATAAAAGCGAATATTAAATTTAACCCACGGAGTGCCTACCACATCTTCACCGCACTCGTATGTTAATAATTTTTCGCGTGTTGGTCTGCTGGGTCTTATAAACTTTGCTGCAATAACTGCTACGGCAACAAAGAAAACAGAGACTAGCATAAAAGCAAAAATTCTACCAAATTCAGTTAGCATTTCACCTAATTTTTTATTGAAAATTAAAATATGCTGTGGGCAATGTCAAGAAATCTTTTTTCCTTATGTTACTATTTTCTTAAAAAATTGTATTAACTCAAACAATATATATGCCAAAAAATAATTTAAAATAACTATACTATATATAGTATATCAAATTATTTTTTGGGAATAACAACCTCTTGTTTATCAAGATTAAGAATGATACATGAAACTATCTTCTCAATTAAGAGAAAAATATATATTTAAAAAATTAGAATTAAAAATTATTTATTAAATCTCAGTTTGATTGATTATAACTTCAATAAAAATTATATTTTGCAAACAATTAATTTACTGTGTCTTAATGCGCCCTACTTTTGCAGAAATAAATCTTTCTAATTTAATGTATAATTATTTGAATATTAGAAAGAAGGTTAATAATAGAAAAATAATGGCGGTTGTTAAAGCAGATGCCTACGGACACGGTGTTAATGAGATTGTTAATACCCTCAATTTATTGAAAGATAAAAAACCGGAATATTTTGCGGTAGCTATTTTGGATGAAGCCGTAGAATTAATGAAATTAAGAATAAAACAACCGGTTCTGGTTTTTGAGCCGCTAATTAAAGATAACGTAAAACCGGTGTTTTATAATAATATTATCCCGACTGTTTTTCGTAAGCAACATTTGGATATTCTTTTAAAAAGCAGAAAGGAATTGCCGAACAAAAAAAACTTTGATAAAATTAAAGTTCAAGTTAAGGTGGATACGGGTATGAATAGGTTGGGGGTAAATTATAATGATGCATTTGATTTTATATTTAAATTGAGTAAAAATAAAAATTTTATTATCGATGGTATTTATACTCATTTTGCAACCGCGGACGAAAAGAAAAAAGGGTTTGCTTATTTGCAGCTGGAAAGGTTTAACAAGGTAATAGAAAAGTTAAGAGCGAATGGAGTTAATACCGGTATTATTCATGCAGCTAACAGCGGCGCAATACTAGACATGCCGGAAGCTTATTTTGATATGGTAAGACCCGGTATTTCTTTGTATGGTTACTATCCATCACTTGAAACCTCGGAATCAGTTTCTCTAAAGCCTGCCATGTCTATCATTGCCTATGTTGCCGATGTAAAGGAATTGAAGGCAGGTGAAAGTGTAAGTTACGGAAGATTATTTACGGCAAAAAGGAATACTAAAATTATCACTGTGCCTATCGGATATGCAGACGGATATAATAGAAATCTTACTAACAAAGCAAAAGCAATTTTAAACGGGAAAATTTATAACCAGGTCGGTCGGGTTACTATGGACAGGATAATTTTCGATATAGGCAATGATAATGTGAAAGTAGGGCAGAAAGTTATTCTGCTTGGTAAATATAAAAATTTAAAAATTGATGCATGGGATTGGAGTAAAATTCTATCTACAATTCCGTATGAAATAACTTGTAATATTAGCAAGCGAGTACCGAGAGTTTATAAAAGTAAATGGACCTAATTAAAAAATATATTGTCCAAAGTATCTCGGCAGCTTCAAATAATTTAAGATTAAGTACTGAAAAAATTGAAGTTGTTGCTCTTCTTAGAGAATCTATTCTTCGTTCCTCCGATTTGGAAAACGATATTAAGGAAATGAAGAAAATTACGGAACTTTCTACTCTTGCTATTAGGCTAAATGAAGTTTATAATTACCTAACTTCAGGACAGATAGATTTTTTTAAATTATCTGAAAAATTTAAAGAGCATAGTCAATACCTTATTAGGGACCTTAACCACATGCTGGATACTGCCAACCCGGCGGCATTCAAAGAAGCGATTAACAAATTAAATAAGGCGGGAAACAATGCAGAACCGGTTTATTCAATTAATAACAACGGGGGTTCAATTAAAGTTGATCTTTCCAAAAGAAAACCGGATGAAGATGCTTTTACAAAACCGGAAAATGAAATATTAAAAGAAAAAATAATTCTGGAAGATGAAAAAGACAGCGAGGAGATTTTTTTACAGAATTACGAAACCGAAATATTAAAACAAATAAAACCGATTGATGCGATGTTAAAGCAGCTATCTAAAAACGAAATTAATCCTGAAGAATTACTGAATTTTGCCGATATAATGAAATCAAATGGTGAACTATCCGCTAAGATAGGTTTTGAAATTATTGCAAACATGCATAAAATTATTTCTAAATCTTTACTTCTAATAAGAACAAGAACTTTAATGCCGGGCAGAGATATTATTGAATCTATTAGAGCATGTCTTATTGTAATTGTGGCTGTTGTTAAGGGAAAAGAAGTCGATATTACGGGTTATTTAAATAGAGCCGAAGAACTTGGCAAAAAAATTCAACCACTAAAAGTTAAGGAAATATTATAGATGAAATTATATGCAATCATAATGGCCGGAGGAATAGGTACTAGGTTTTGGCCTAGAAGTAAGAAGAAATTACCTAAACAGCTTTTGCAGGTATTCGGTGATAATACTATGATACAGAATACTGTTTTAAGACTAAAAGGAATTGTAAATAATGAAGATATTTATATTATCACAAATAAAGTGCAAAAACAGGAAATTTTAAAACAGCTGCCGCAAATTCCGGTTGAAAATATAATAGAAGAACCGTTCGGAAGAAATACCGCTGCTTGCATAGGATTGGGTTCTATAATTACCGGTAATAAAGCCAAGGACAGTGTAACCTTGGTTCTTCCGGCTGACCATATAATCCGTGATGTTGAATCTTTTCACAAGACAATTAAAAGAGCGGCGGAGTTTGCTTTTACTTCGGAAGGATTGGTTACGATAGGGATAAAACCATCTCGTCCGGAAACCGGTTACGGATATATTCAAATAGACGAAAGAACGGTTGCCGATAATATTTTTAAGGTTTATACTTTTGCCGAAAAACCCAATTATGCAACTGCAGTTAGATTTTTAGAGTCGGGCGATTTTTTCTGGAACAGCGGTATGTTTATCTGGCGTACGGATGCTATTCTTAAAGAAATTGAAATTTATATGCCCGATTTGTTTGAAGGTTTGCAAACCTTACAAAAACGTATAGGTAAATCAGACTTCGAAGAAACTCTTTCCAATGTTTACGGCAAGCTAAGAAATATTTCAATTGATTACGGAATAATGGAAAAATCCCGGAAAGTTTTCTTAACAAAAGGAGAATTTGCCTGGAGTGACGTCGGAAGCTGGGAAGAAGTTTATCAATTATCCGAAAAGAATGGAAACGGAAATGCAATTGTTGGCAATGTGTATGCCGATATGGCGACGGATTCTTATATATATTCGCCCGATAAATTTACTGCAGTTGTTGGTATAGAAAATTTGATTGTTATTAATACAGACGATGCTTTATTAATTTGCAGACGGGATCAGGCGCAGGATGTTAAAAAAGTGGTAGATTACCTTAGATTAAATAAATTGTCGCAGCATCTTTAAAAATATCTTTACCTTTTATAAATGAGTAAAAATTTAATTACGGAACTAGACATCTTAAAGCTGATAAAAAAGGGAGTAAAAGTCCTGCCGTTAGATAAAGAAGATCTGCTCACTCCTTCAGCTATGGATAAAATTAAGGAACAAAAAATTCAAATTGTAAAAAAAGAGCCTGCTTTAACAATTAAAGCCGGGGATGTTAACCCTAGTGCAAATCCGTCATCTATGAAAATAGCCATCGGCTCGGATCATACAGGTTTCAAACTGAAAAATATCTTATCGAAAATCTTAGCAGGTAAAGGCTATACGGTTATTGATGTCGGTACATACGACGAGAATTCATGTGACTACCCGGATTTTGCTTTAGCAGTAGCATCAAAAGTTAAAGAGAATTCCGTAGACTTCGGAATTATTCTGGATGCCACGGGCAATCCCTCGGCAATTACAGCTAATAAATTGCCGGGAATTAGAGCAGCGAATTGTTTTAATGAATTTTCGGCGAAAAGTGCAAGAAACCATAACAATGCAAATGTATTAACTATCGGAGCAAAGGCTATAGGTGAAGAAACTGCAAAGTCTATTCTGGAAACATGGCTTAATACCGGATTTGAAGGCGGCAGGCATCAAAAAAGATTGAATAAAATAATTAGTATTGAAAATAATTATCTTAAAAAAAATTAGTCTAAAATTTTTTCTTTATTTTTTAATAATCTGTTTTTAACTTATCAACACTTTTTATAGATTTGTTTGAAAATAAAAGGGTTTATTCTAAAGCGGGATTTTTCCGAAAATAATACAAGCCCATAAAATACGAATATTTGCATCTGTCGCATTTCTTCAAACTTATAAGAAGAAATATTTAAAATAAACTCATAATTTTGGCTTTGAGATTCTTCTTCCGAAAGCTTTTGAAATGAGAATGGCAATTGAATGTAACATATGTTGCTAAATAAAATAATAATTAAATTAAATCGGGAATTATATGAGACGTCTTAATATTATTTTTCTTCCTTTTCTACTTCTGTCCACAATTACTTTTTCGCAAACAATAACTTTGGAAAAAAAAGTTGATCTGACAAATATAAATGACGGGGAATTTTATTTCCCTAAATTTTCACAGGACGGGACAAAAATATTTTTTACCACCGATAATTATAAAGGATTATTCCTTTATGATCTTAAAACTAAATTTATAAAAATACTTAATAATGAAACCGGTGCAGGTTATGAATTTAATGCAGCCAATACAGGTAATTTGGTTTTTTATAGAAGCGACAAATATATAAACGGCAGGAAATATTCTACTTTAAAATCTATGGATATTAATACCGGGATTGTTGAAAACATTGTAAGCGATAAACGGGATCTATCCACTCCAAGATATATAGGTAATAACAAAATAGTCTATTCAGTTGAAAATAATTTAAATGTAATTTCAGCTAATAAAACATTAAAGAAATCTTCAATTGCTATAATGGATAAACCGTTTGCTTTAATTGAAAACAGCAAGATTGCTTTATATATCGGAGGCAAAAAGAAAATATTGGCTCCGCTTGGAAATAAAAATTACATATGGCCTTCTGTTTCGCCGGATAACAGCAAATTATTATTTACATGTGCAGGTGAAGGTACGTTCGTAGCCGATTTGAACGGAAATATTATTTCCAGGTTAGGCTATGCAAACTATCCTAAATGGTCGCCTGATGGTAAGTGGATTTCTTTCATGGTAGATAAAGATGACGGCTATAGAGTTACATCATCCGATATATATATAGCATCGTGGGACGGACAAAAAAAATTCTCTATTACAGATACAAAAGATGTCTATGAAATGTACCCGGAATGGGCTCCTTCCGGCAATCAGCTTGTTGTTAATACTTACGACGGTGTAATTCAACTTCTAACTTTAAATTTTAGTAAATAGGGGGAATCATGAAGTCTCTGATTTATTCGTTAATTTCAATTTTAGTCTTTAGTCAGTTTGTACTTGCGCAGGATTTTTCCGGGATAAAAATATGTATAAATCCCGGTCACGGCGGCCATGATTCAAACGATCGTTATATAGCGGCTACAGGTTTCTGGGAATCGGACGGCAACCTGGCCAAGGGATTATATCTTAGAAATATTTTGCAGGCCTATAATGCAGATATTATAATGACGCGCGTAACAAATAATACCTCGGATGATTTGCCTTTATCTCAAATAGTTGCAATTGCAAACTCTAATAATGTGGACTATTTTCATGCTATCCACAGCAACGGATATGACGGGAAATCAAATTATACACTTGTTTTATTTCAAGGAGGAGACGGAACTCCTACTTATCCCGGCTCATTGGTTATGGGAAATTATATTACAAACGAAATTTACAATGCGCATAGAACCACCAACAAATACAATAGGGGCGATTTTGATTTTTACGGAACCGGTAAGGCTTACCTTGGAGTATTTAAAGGTTTAAATATGCCCGGCACTTTATCCGAAGGTTCTTTCCATGATTACATTCCGGAATCTTACCGGTTATTGAATTCTGTGTATAAAAAACATGAAGCATGGGCAATTGCAAAAGCTTTTATCTCTTATTTCAATCTCCAACCGATTAACACAGGCATGATAGCCGGAATAGTAAGGAACCCGGAGCAATCTGTTAATTACTATGCTATAACATCTAAACACGATAACATTAAGCCTCTAAATAATATCAAAGTTATTTTGGAACCCGGGGATAAAGTTTATAACGGAGATTCAAACAACAACGGATTTTTTATGTTTGATAGCCTTGCACCAGGGCAATATAAATTAATTTATGAATGCGAAAATTTTTTTAAGGATTCCTCCGTTGTTACGGTGGAAGCAAACAAAACAGTTTTTGCCGATAAAAATTTGTTGTACGACACTACAATTGCGCCTCAAGTTCTTTCTCACTCTCCCCAAAATATTTCCGATAGTATTAGCGCAGGTACCTCTATTCAAGTTACTTTCGACAAAACCATGAATAAAGAATCGGTAGAAAATGCTTTCTTAATAATTCCAAATGCAAGCGGTAAATTTATCTGGGGAAATAATGACAAAAGCATCACCTTTACTCCTTCTATTCCATTGGAAAAATCTACCGAATATACAGTGACTATTTCGAAGGATGCAAAAAGCAAATGGCTTGTTCCAATTCCCGCTGACTATACTTTTAGTTTTATGACTAAAAATAGAAACAGACTAATACTATTAAAAACTTATCCGCAAAATAACCAGACCGGACTAAGTACAACTTTACAGATCAGATTGATTTTTGATGCACCTGTTAACAATAGCTCACTAACACATCAAATATCCTTAAGTAATTCTTTAGGAGCAGCTATACCTGTTGCCAGAGTTAATATTTTTACTGCTGAGAATAAAGGCTATATTTATTTTGAACCCAGTGATCCGCTTTCGGCAAATGAGAATTATAAAATTTTCATTGGCGGAGGAATTGCTGATAATGACAATATTTCACTTGTAGATACGACTGAAATAAACTTTAAAACTTCTGAAATGCAAAATAATTTCGGTGCCGTATTAAATGATTTTGAATCCTCGGAAGGCTGGAAATTAGCTGCCGAAGGAGATACAAAACCAAATGCAGCTTTTAAAATTATTTCTTATCAAAAAGTTCACGGAAGTAAGGCCGGTCAACTGGATTATCGATTTAATTCAGAATCCGGTGGAGAAATTAACCTCTCCAATTTTAAAGAAATAAATTTTGGACCGGAAAATGACGTCGACCTTGGTTTATGGATTTTCGGGGATTTAAGTAATAATAAAATTTATTGTTCGTTAACTACCGATTCCTTACAGAATCAAAAAACATTTATTGATTCGCTTAATTGGACCGGGTGGAAACTTGTTAAAATAAAAGTCCCTTCTATAGATTTAAGTGTAAGCAAATTATATTATAATCTTTCAATCGTACAAAATAATTTTGGACCGGCCGGCACCTTGTATTTGGATGATTTTCAGTATCTAACTCCTACTACCGGAATTGAAGAGACAGCTTCTCCTATAAATAGTTATAAATTGTATCAGAATTATCCTAACCCTTTCAATCCTTCTACAGTAATTCGTTACCAGGTTCCGGAAAGAGCATTGGTAACCTTAAAAGTATATGATATACTTGGAAGATTAGTAACAACATTGGTAAAAGAAGAAAAAGAGCGCGGAATTTACTCGGTTGAATTTTCTTCTTCTGATATTAATAAAAATATTAAAGGCTTATATGCTTCCGGTGTTTATATTTATACATTAAAAGCAGGGAAATTTATTTCGTCTAAAAAATTAATTCTGCTTAAGTAATTTGTCCGATAATCAGTCGTTCAAATAAAAAGTTGGGTAAAGATATTTCTTATTTAAATTATTTTTGTATTATATTTGTTTTGTATTATTAAACGATTTAAAAGAAGAGCCTGTCTAAGGTAACGGATAAGTTTAATAATAGGATATGATAAGTAAAAGAAATTTTAAGGATAAATAAAGAATATATTTTTTTTGAATAAATTAGTCCCTTCCCACGGATTGAACCAAACTAAAACCATGTATAAATTTTCCCGGAAAAAAATTAAAAAGGATTTGCGTTGTTCGTTACGGATGCTCACGTTGAAAATTGTGTAGAACTGGATAACAGGATTTTTCTACTAAAGATACATTCTCCCAAAGTTTCTAATTCAATTAGACCTGGACAGTTTTTAAATGTAAGAGTAAGTGAATCATATTACCCTCTGTTGAGAAGGCCGTTCAGCGTTTGCGATGTGGAGGGTGATTTCTTTTATTTACTTTTTAACATATACGGTGAAGGAACGAAAATTCTGGCGGAAAAACGTCCCGGGGATACGATAGATGTTCTAGGACCTTTGGGAAACGGATTTAATATTGAAGGTGATTTTGAAACTGCTGTTGTAGTTGCCGGTGGTTTGGGAGCCGCACCTTTTCCTTATTTAATTAAAAAGATATCCGGAGAGAAAAATATCCTTTCCTTTATCGGCGGCAGAACATTTAAAGATGTAATTACTTACGGCATGAAGAATATTTTTATTGCCACAGATGACGGTTCACTCGGGTATAAAGGCACGGTTGTGGATTTACTGAAAGAAAATTTATCCAAACTTAATTCTTCGGTAATAAAAATTTTCGGCTGCGGTCCGAATGCGATGCTGCGGGCTCTAAAGAATTTCTGTATTGATAACGATTATGAATGTGAAGTATCTACCGAATGTGCTATGGCCTGCGGATTTGGTATCTGCCAGGGATGTCCTATTGAGTCAACTAAAAATCCGGACAAATTTCTACTTGTATGTAAAGACGGACCGGTTTTTAATGTTAAGGATGTTGTGATATGAGCAGTGTGGATTTATCGGTTCAAGTTGGGCCTCTTAAATTTAGGAATCCTATTTTACTTGCTTCCGGCACGGTAGGTTACGGCAGCGAGATGTCTGAGTTTGTAGACCTTAATAAAATCGGCGGAATAGTTACAAAATCTTTAAGTTTAAAACCTAGAAAAGGAAATCCTCCGCAAAGAATAGTTGAAACATCTTCCGGTATGTTAAACGCCATTGGGCTTGCAAATGTAGGTGTGGAGGTTTTTCTTAAAGAAAAGATTCCGTTCTTAAAAAAATTTGATGTTCCGCTTATTTGTAATATTGCAGCAAGTACAATTGAAGAATATGTAGAGTGTACCAAAATTCTTACGGAAGAAGAAACTATTGATGCATTTGAAATTAATGTATCTTGTCCTAATGTAAAAGAGGGCGGGCTGCAATTTGGGAATAATGTGAAGGCTGTAGGAGAAATAACGGGAAAGGTTAAATCAGTAACAGATAAGCCGGTTATAATAAAACTTTCACCCAATGTATCATACATTGCAGATTTTGCATCGGTAGTAAAGAAAGAAGGCGGAGACGCCGTTTCCGCAATAAATACTTTAGTAGGAACTGCTTTTAACATTCATACGGGCCGTCCGAAAATAAAGAACATTACCGGAGGACTTTCCGGTCCGGCAATTAAACCTGTTGCTCTTGCTAAAGTTTTCGAAATAAGCAGAGAAGTTGATATACCTATCATAGGTATCGGTGGAATTATGAATTGGAAAGACGTTGTGGAGTTTTTAATAGCAGGTGCATCCGCTGTTCAGTTGGGCACATTAAACTTTATTGATCCTTCCGCGTCTAATAAAATTATTAAGTCGATTGAGCAATTTTGCATTGATAAGAATATTGATAGACTATCGGATTTAACTGCTTCCTATAAGATATAAATTTATGGATATTGAATCGGGCTTAAAATTTTTATATTCGCTGCATACATTCGGGGTTAAGTTAGGGCTTGAAAATATACAGGGCTTTTTAAATAAACTGGATAATCCGCAGAATAAAATTAAAACCATTCATGTTGCAGGTTCAAACGGAAAGGGAAGTACGGCTTCCTTTATTACAAGTATGCTGATGGAAATGGGTTACAAAACCGGGCTTTATACATCACCGCATTTTGTAAAGTTTAACGAAAGAATAGTAATCAATAATATTCAAATTACGGATAACTACATTGCAGATTTTGTTAATACAAATTCGGATTATATTAAACAAAACCAGCTAACTTTTTTCGAAGTAACAACAGCCATGGCTTTCAAATATTTTTATGAAAATAATGTTGATTATGGTGTTATTGAAGTAGGCCTGGGGGGAAGACTTGATGCTACTAATGTTATTAAACCTATAGCATCGGTTATAACCTCAATCAGTTTGGAGCATACAAATATTCTTGGAGATACAATTAAAAAGATTGCTTCCGAAAAAGCAGCGATTATTAAGGATAATTCAAAGGTGTTTGTAGGAAAATTACCTAACGATGCAGCTTTGGTTGTTGAAGAAAAATGCAAAGAAACCAACAGTGTATTATATAAAGTTGAAGGTTATGTAAATGTAAAGGACGATAACCTTAAACTTATTCTTAGACGCAATGTTGAACAAAAAATTGAGCTTGATGATCATTTCGTTCCCTTAAAAGGAAGTTATCAAAAATTTAATGCTGCGCTTGCAGGTCTTGTTGTGTCTGAGATTATATCAAAAAGTAATATGAAATTTATTTCACGCGGAATAAAAAATGTAATTAAAAACACAGGATTAGAAGGAAGATTTGAGTATTATTTACATAATCCTGATATTATTTTTGACTCCGCACATAATCCTGATGGGATTAAAAATTTTTTAAACGAATTTAATAAACTTAAAAATAAGTACGGCAAGAAAGTATTATTGTTCGGCGTTATGAGAGACAAAGCCGTAAAAGAAATGCTAAAAATGTGCAGTGCTTATTTTGATGAAATACATGTTACACAAATCAGTTACGAAAGGTCCTGTAAAATAGAGGAACTTCAAAGAATTGCGGTCGAAACTAAAATAACTGTTTTACCGGAATCTAATCCAAGTGAATATGTAAGGAAATTTAAAGAACATAATCCGGATAACTGCCTTGTTGTTTTGGGCAGTATGTATCTTCTGGCAGAAATAAAAACTTCGTTACAAAAAGTATAAAATTGCTTGACATTTTTTTTAAATAACATTATGTTTCATATAAGCCGCTTGTTCCTATCAATTTTATATAATTTTTTGGGAAATTTTTTTGTTTTTATCTGGAAGGCATATCCTGTATTAAACCTTTGATAAGAATATAATATCATTTAATCAACTTAATTACATTAACTATAAACAAATAATTAGGACCAATAAAATGCCAATGGATATTTCTGAACTGAAATCAAAAAAGATCGTTGAGCTGAATGTAATAGCTAAAGATCTTGGTATTTCAGGGTACAGCGACCTAAGGAAACAGGAGCTGATATTTAAAATTCTCGAAGCTCAAACAGCAAAAGACGGACTGACTTTTTCAAAAGGCGTTCTGGAAGTTTTACCGGACGGATACGGTTTTTTGCGTTCCTCCGATTATAACTACCTGCCTTCGCCCGATGATATTTACGTTTCGCCGTCTCAAATAAAAAAATTCAGTTTGAGAACGGGTGACTTTGTAAGCGGGCAGGTTAGACCACCGAAAGAAGGTGAAAGGTTTTTTGCCCTGCTTAGAGTAGAAGCCGTTAATGGTTTGGAACCCGAAGGAATAAGGGAACGAACTCTTTTCGACAACCTTGTACCGGTTTACCCTACAAAAAGGATTACTCTTGAATCTGCTCCCGGCGAATATTCAATGAGGATTATGGATCTTCTTTCGCCTATAGGCAAAGGACAGAGAGGCTTGATAGTTTCTCCGCCTAAAAGCGGTAAGACTATTCTGCTTCAGAAAATTGCAAATTCCATAACCAGGAATCAGCCTGAAATTAAATTGATTATTTTATTAATAGACGAACGTCCCGAAGAAGTAACAGACATGGAACGTTCCGTAAAAGGTGAGGTAATCAGTTCAACATTTGATGAACCTGCCGAAAGACACGTTCAGGTTGCGGATATGGTTATTGAAAAAGCTAAAAGGCTTGTTGAAGCAAAAGAAGATGTTGTAATTCTTCTTGATAGTATTACAAGACTTGCCAGGGCGCATAACATAGTTGTTCCTCATAGCGGAAGAATACTTTCCGGCGGTGTTGATGCAAACGCTCTACATAAGCCAAAAAGATTTTTCGGCGCTGCCAGAAACACTGAGGACGGCGGTAGTCTTACAATTATAGCAACAGCATTAATTGATACCGGCAGCCGTATGGACGATGTTATTTTTGAGGAGTTCAAAGGAACCGGTAATATGGAACTTGTTCTTAACCGCGATTTGAGCGACAGAAGAATTTTCCCTGCTATCGATGTTAACCGCTCCGGTACAAGACGAGAAGATTTATTAATGAAAGAAGACGAACTGCAAAAAGTCTGGATACTTAGGAAAATACTAAGCGATTTTAATCCTGTGGAAGCAATGGATTTCCTACTGGATAAAATTCGGGGAACTAAAAACAATAAAGAATTCCTGAATAATATGAACAGCTAAAGCATTTATTGTCGGAATTGTTCCCAAAAGTGGTTCCGGGCAAACATTTCACTAATAAAGTTATCTCAATAGGTTTCCTAAATTAATATTCCGTATACAGCGGAAAATTAATATGCTTTAATAGGTGAACTATATCTATACTGGTAGTAAGAGTAAAAATTTCTATTTAGCGGTAGTCCAAAATATAATTTATATTTGAGAAAAATAATATTTCGGTTATAGGCCAATGAAAAAATTATGTGCCCTTGCTTTAATGATTATATTTTTTTTCTCATTCGTTTGTTCTGCATTTGCACAAAGGCGACATTCGACTTTCGAACAAATGCTGCATAGTTTTTTATATTCGGAAGTACATCTGGTCCCGCATGATTCGCTGGCTACTGTCTCTTATTCTTTTAGAATTCCTTACAGCAGGTTCGTTTTTTTTAAAACAGAAAAGGGTTACTCTGCCGGATATAGAGTTTCTCTTGAAGTTACGGATTCTTTATCCAACTATGTTACAAGGCAAACAGAAGATAAGGAAATCTCAACCGAAAATTTTAATGAGACGCTCTCAACAGATGTTTATTCTCAAGGCAATATTAATTTTAATGTTAAAGCAGGCATTTATCATTTACTTCCGATTATAACCTGGTTGAATTCAAACCGTGATATAAGAATGCATCCCATAATAGTAGATGCAAGAAGGAAAGGTAAAGCCGGATACTTAAAGCCTATTGTTGTTGATGAGAATAAAATAAATTGCGAAGGGAAGGAATTATTTGAGCTTACTAATTTTAATAATTTTATTCCGTTTACCGAAAAAAGTTATTCTTTAATAATTCCGGCTGCCGATACCGCTTTAAGATCGATTCGTGTTGTTATAAGCAGCGGAAAAGATACTCTTTATAATAAAAATATTAATAAGTATTTTGATGCCGGCATTTCGTTTGCGCAATGTAAAGATGAAGTAGTACTTGAAAATAACACTGCTGCTAAATTTCTTAGGAGGAACTTTATTGTAAACGGATTTAGCCAAAAACTTCCGGAAGGTGCCTATGTTGTTTACATTTTTGAGAATAAAAAAATAAAACCGGCAATACATTTTCCGCTGATGGTGGAATGGATCAATAAACCGTTCTCCTTAAGGAACCCCAAAAAAGCAATTTCTTATTTAAAAGATTTTGAAAATAATTTCACGGTTGATTCTTTATTAAGCACCGATGCAAACTCTTATGCAAAAACTCTGTTTAATTTTTGGAAGAGATACGATCCTACTCCGGAAACCGCTTATAATCCGCTGATGAATGAGTTTTATTCAAGAATAGATTTTGCAGAGAAAAATTATTCAACTCTGTCCGGTAAAAACGGAGCGGCTACCGACCGCGGTAAAATTTATATTAAATACGGGAAACCTAAAAAGATAGAACGCGCTTCGAACCAGTACGGTAAGATGGTTGAAGAATGGATTTATGAAAAGCCCTATAGGGTATTTGAATTCGTCGAAAAGGATGGCACGGGAAATTACATTTTACAAAAAAGCTGATGAATAAATCTGTTTTTACATGTGGCGATACAAACGGCATAGGACCGGAAATAGTAATTAAAACTCTTAATAAATTTGCGGTTAACTCCAAAGATAAATTCGTATTCGTTTGTCCTCAAAACGTGTTTCAAAAATATTCGGAAATAGTTAAACCGTTGTTTGAATACAATATAACCGGAAATCTAGAAAGGATTGCGGATAACGGTGTAACTGTTCTATCAATGGGAAAGCCGAAGATTAAAATAGGAATTCCGACGGTTCAGTCAGGTAGAGCTGCTTTTAATTCAATTAAATATTCTTATCTATTGGCGGAAAGAAAAATCTGCGATTCGATAATAACTGCTCCGATTTCTAAGAGCGCAATACACCTGGCGGGTGAGAATTTTCCGGGGCATACTGAAATGTATGCCGGGTGGTCCGGAGTTAAAAATTTTGTTATGATGTTCCTTTCACGTAAAATGAATGCAGCGTTGTTAACAATTCATGAGCCTGTAAAAAATGTTCCTAAATTAATTACGCAAAAGAATTTAAAAGATAAAATTGATGTAGTTATAAAAACATTACAAAATGATCTTAACATTAAATCACCCAAAGTTGCGGTTTTAGGTTTAAACCCGCACGCCGGCGAGAGCGGGTTGATTGGCAGGGAAGAAATTGTTATTATCAAACCCGTAATCGGTACAAGCAGATATTCGGAATATTTATCCGGGCCTTATTCACCGGATGCTTTTTTTGCAAACCGTTTATATAACAAATATGACTTGGTACTCGGAATGTATCACGATCAGGCTTTAATTCCGTTTAAGTTAATTAATTTCGGCAGCGGTGTAAATTTTACTGCAGGACTGCCTATAGTTCGAACTTCGCCGGATCACGGTACTGCTTTTGATATCGCCGGTAAAGGTATTGCGGATGAATCCAGTATGGTTAAAGCTTACCTTTACGCAAAAAAAATTGTTCTAAACAGAAGGAGAAATGAATCGGAATAAAATATCGGAAAATTATTATAAAGTATCATTGATATATGATTACTTAATGAGAAAGATAAATTATAATGCCTGGGCAAAATATTTATACGAACTTGTTAAACCGGGATTAAATCCCGAAGCTAGGGTTTTAGAGCTTGCCGCGGGAAATTGCAGCCTGGCTAATAATTTTGTAAAATTTTTTCCTAACCTGGTTGTAAGCGATTTATCCAGATATATGCTTAAGTCCGATCAAAATAATAATATACCCAAAGTTTGCTGCGATATGACAATGCTTCCTTTTAAAAATAAATTCGATTTTATTTATTCAACATTCGATAGTATTAATTATTTAACCAGTAAGAAAAAACTATTGGAAACGTTTAAGCAAATTTCTTCATCGATTACAACAGACGGGATTTTTACTTTTGATGCAAGCCTTGAAAAAAACAGTTTGATACATATTAAGCAGCCGGTTAGAGAAG
>JBJKQP010000016.1:0-18095 GCA_046705105.1 Ignavibacteriaceae bacterium
TTACTATTATGATTTTAAATATCAATGTTATTATATATAAATTTAAAATGAAATAAAAAAAGTTAATTCTATGGTTCCGGAATATATCCGATAAAGTTTTTTTAAATATTAAATATAGGATTATCAGGTCCTGTAATAATAAATAAAACTTAACTAAAGGTGTACTTGCAAAGGCAGAAAAATATATATTTAGTACTGTGATAAAGATAAATAATAAATATCTTTTTTTTATTTTGTTAATGTCAAGTAATGAACAAATTAAAAATATTGAACATGCAGAATAAAACCTGACCGTATGAAAGTGAAATATAGAAAATAACAATAATAACGCCGGGTCTAGTAATGCCATTATTAAAAAAAAGACAAAAAAGTTTCTCTTATATTGCCGGAATGGAACGAGTGCCCAAACCGTTATTGAAATAGCTAATACAAAGTACGGGAAAGTCATAATTTAATTATTAAAGTTTAATGTTTAAAATTTAGAGTATATAATCCGGTAATGAAAAATTTTCTGCTGTCTCAACCTTCCATAGATAAATTATATTGAACCGCATATTTTATAAGCTCCGAAAGTGATTGAAGCTGCAGCTTATGCATTATATGAGTCCTATGCGTCTCTACAGTGCGAATATCGATTACTAATTTGTTTGATATTTCTGCACTGGTATATCCCTCGCCTATAAGCATTAATACATCCAATTCTCTTTTAGAGAGATCCGGTTTTTTTACATTAATCCTATTCAAATAAACGGATTCGAATTTCAAAATAAGTTCGGTTAATTTTTCGCCGGCAAAATCTTTGCCGAAATATCTTTCGCCGCAATAAATTTTCCTAATAGCCAAAACCAATTCGTCTTCCAAAATATTTTTACTTACCAGGCCGGAGCCGCCGGAGACAAGGCAAGTGTATATATGTTCCTCCGAATAAAACATAGAAAGGAAAAGAATCTTTGCTAGTTTATCCCGGCTTTTAATTTTTTTAGCAGCACTTGTACCGGAGAGAACCGGCATTGAGATATCAACCAAGGATATATCGGGTTTTAATTCAAAATATTTTTTAATCAACTCTTCTCCGTTTTCAGCCTCACCGCAAACCGAAATATCCGGATATCCGTTTAACATTTTAATCAGTCCCGTTCTGAACAATTTATGATCATCTGCAATTAAAATATTTATTTGATCGTTTGTAGTCATTTTTATTTTTCCAGGGGAATATCCATAACTAAGAGCGTACCGTTTTTTCTTGAAGTATCTATTTTAAAAATGCCGTTAAAATATTCAACTCTTTCTCTGATATTTATTAATCCGAAACCGGCGGAATTTTCTATTGATTCCGGTATCCCGCTACCGTCATCCGAAATTAATATTTTAATTCTATTATTCCTGTTTATAAATTGAATCGAAAATTCCTTTGCATTTGAGTGTTTTATAATATTACTTAAAGCTTCCTGGATTATTCTGTAAATGTTAATTTCAAGTTTTTCATTTAGTCTTTCATTAAGCCCAATAATATTCAAGCTTCCGTTTATATATCCGGTTGCCGTAATTTTATTAACCATTGAAGCAAGCGATGGGCCAAGTCCCATTTCTTTAAGAGTGGTCGGCATTAAATCAAATAGGATTACGTTTAATTCCGCAATAATTTTCTGAAGCGATTCTATCGAATCCTTATAATATTCTTGCCCGTTGCCGTTCTTTATTGAGGAATTATAATTATTTATTAAATTCATTTTTAATAATAATAAATCCTGACCGATACTATCATGTAGTTCGGCGGCAATTCTTTGTCTTTCTTGTTCTATTTTATTTTGCAAGCTGCCGGAAAAATTTTTTAATTTTTTTTCATTTTCGGTTTTTTCCGTAATATCATGGAAATATAATTGGGCTATTTTTAATGAAGATATTCCTCGAAACAGAACGGAATAATTCCCTGATTCGGTACCGAATAAAAACGAACTTGATTTGTCTGTGTTAATATAATCTATAACGGGGATATCAATTTGAGGAATGATTTCGTTAATTAATTTTCCCGTAATGTCACCTTTCTTAACCAGGTGTTTTGCCGAATCATTTGTATAAATAATTTTTCCGTTTATATCCGTTCTTATTACGGGATCGGGATCCAGTTCGGCAAACAGAGCCATTAGTCTTGCATTTTTTAATTCCAGAGCATTGGTCTCGTCCAAATGTTTTTTTTGAAGTGGGAAAACTATGTGCTTAAAGATTATGTAGATAAGCATAAAAACTATTACTACAAAGAGTATTGAATAATAAATAGGATCATTCAAGTTAAAAAGCAGTTTTATATATTCATTAAGTTCTTCACCCATTTTTATCTTACCGGGAATAAGCCGAGTTAAAAATTATTTCATCTCCTACTTAAGTAATATTTTTTATTTCATTCTTAAAGTAATATTTATTTTTATTTTCTTCCAGAAAAAATTGTTATTAATTAAAAGATAATAATCCACGGTATAAGGTGAAATATTCATAATTAAAATTGGATCTGAGTACAGACAAAAAACTATTAACAAATTACTAATAACCTAAACAAGTTTGAAGTTTGATTTTCGGCTCATTAGATTAAGCTGTTGTTTTTGTCGTCTTTTGTATTTCCTAGAAGCGGTATTGTTTTTAATCCTTTCATCAAACATTTTGGAGTAACAAATTCATGGGTATATCCAGGGACCTTTTATTGTGGGGCTCAAAAAATCCATGGCTTCTAAATCATGTTCCCAAATACAAATTTGTAAAGAAAGCGGTTAAAAGGTTTTTGCCCGGCGAAGAATTGAACGATGCAATATCGGCAGCTAAAGATTTTTTGCAAAAAGAGATACCCACTATATTTACACTCTTGGGTGAAAATATTACGGATTTGAATGAGGCAGCCTGGGTTACAAACCGTTACATTGAAGTTATTGATAATGTTACGGAAAATAAACTTCAAACGGAAGTATCATTAAAGCTTACTCAAATAGGTCTGGATTTATCATTTGAAAAATCTCTTGAAAATTTTAAGTTAATTACCGCAAATGCAGAATCATCCGGTAATTTTGTCTGGATAGATATGGAAGGAAGTGCATATACGTCAAATACAATTGAATTTTACAAACAGGTTAAAGAAAAATATTCAAACGCCGGCATTTGTCTTCAGGCATATTTGCATAGAACGGTTAATGATTTAAATGCATTATTAAAAATACAACCTTCAATCCGGCTGGTTAAAGGTGCGTATAACGAACCTAAGGAAATTGCTTTTGAATTGAAACAGGATGTGGATAAAAATTATTTCCGGCTTTCGGAAGTTCTTTTAAATGAAATTAAAAACAACGGTATAAGGGCAGCCTTTGCCACACACGATATTAATTTAATTAATAACATTATTGAAGCTGCTTATAAAATGGGAATTCAAAAAGATAAACTGGAGTTCCAGATGTTATACGGTATAAAAACCTCCGAACAATTAAGACTTGTAAAGGAAGGTTATAAATTAAAAGTCTTAATAAGTTATGGAGCGGCCTGGTATCCGTGGTACATGCGGCGTTTGGCGGAAAGGCCTGCAAATTTAGGTTTTGTTATTAAAAATATTTTTACCAAGTAAATTTATTAATTATATTAACTTTATATGATACAAGGAATAATGCCGCCGATTGCTACTCCGTTTATAAATAACGAGGTAGCATTAGACAAGTTAAAAGAAAATCTATCACGCTGGAATAAAACCGGACTAAGCGGATATGTTGTTTTCGGTTCCAACGGAGAAAGTGTTTTTCTTACCAAAGAAGAAAAGCTAAAGCTAATTGAATTCGTTAAAGAAAATATTCCCGCAGATAAAAATTTAATAGCCGGTACAGGTTCCGATTCAATTAAAGATACAGTTTCACTTACAAACGATGCTGCAAAACTAGGCGCCGGTACTGCATTAATTCTTACTCCTTCGTTTTATAAAGGCCGGATGAAACACGATGCCTTTATAAGATATTTTAACGAAGTAGCTGACAGCATAACCATTCCGCTTCTAATTTATAATGTACCTAAGTTTACAGGAGTAAGTATTGAACCCGAAACAGTTGCGGAACTAGCGGTACATCCGAATATAATAGGAATAAAAAATAGTGAAGAAAACATCGCAAGGCTTGCCGAAATAATTAATCTTACCCCAAACAACTTTATAACAATTGCCGGAACGGCATCTATATTATATCCGGCTTTATGCATGGGTACTTCCGGGGGAATACTTGCACTTGCAAATATTGCGCCGAATGAATGTGTACAAATTTACAATTATGTCAAAGAAGGAAAATACATTGAGGCTAAAAATCTTCAGATGAAAATGCTGGCGGTTAATAGAGCTGTTACTTCAACATACGGTGTTGCAGGCTTAAAGGCGGCAATGGATTTTCTTGGTTATTTCGGCGGGGAGCCTCGTTCACCGCTTACAGGGTTAACTAATATAGAGAAAAAGAATTTAATTGAAATTTTGAAGGCGGCCGGATTATTTCCTTAAACTAAAAAAGTATAATGAAAATAGGCAGGTGCTTAATCATCAATAAATAGATATTTGAAGCTTGCTCCTCTATGCTTTGATATTATGATATAATAGTTGTAAAAAAATCAAGGAAAGGATTTAATTATAAAATGGAAAGAAAATCATTTAATGCTCCCGAAAGAATATTAATGGGGCCCGGTCCTTCAAACGTACATCCGCGTGTACTTGCGGCGATGGCTAAACCTACAATCGGTCATCTTGATCCCGCATTTATAGAATTAATGGATGATGTAAAATCGGAATTAAAGTATGCATTCCAAACAAATAATGAAGTCACTTTCCCGGTATCCGGTCCGGGCTCGGTAGGAATGGAAACATGTCTGGTAAATTTAATTGAACCCGGGGATAAAGCGGCGGTTTGTGTTAACGGTGTATTCGGCGGCAGGATGAAAGAAATAATTGAGAGATGCGGAGGACAGCCTGTTGTAATAGATGCACCGTGGGGAAGTGCAATCGATCCCCAAAAATTTGAAGATACTTTAAAAGCAAATTCCGGTGTTAAACTTGCTGCTTTTGTACATGCGGAAACTTCCACCGGAGCCAGAACAGACATAAAAACTCTTACCGAAATTTCTCATAAATATAATTGTCTTGCTGTTGCAGATACGGTTACTTCTCTCGGCGGCATTCCGGTAAAAGTAGATGAATGGGAAATAGATGCCGTATACTCAGGCAGTCAGAAATGCCTTTCGTGTCCTCCCGGTCTATCGCCTGTAACTTTTAACGAAAGAGCATTAGAGGTAATAAAGAATAGAGAGACAAAAGTACAAAGCTGGTTTATGGATATAAATCTTGTAACCGGTTACTGGGGCAGCGGTTCAAAAAGAACTTACCACCATACGGCACCTATAAATGCTATATACGGGCTGTATGAAGCGCTTCTTCTTTTACATGAAGAAGGCTTGGAAAATGCATGGAAGCGTCATAAAGATAATAGCGATATTTTTATAAAAGGGTTGAAAGAATTAGGATTAAATACTTTTGTTAAAATAGAAGACCGGCTTCCCGAATTGATTACAGTTACCGTACCGGAAGGTGTAGATGAATTAAAAATTAGAAACTATCTTCTTAACAATCATAATATTGAAATCGGAGCCGGGTTAGGCGCACTTGCGGGGAAGATATGGAGAATAGGTTTAATGGGCTATACATCAAATGTTCGGAACATAAATAAATGCCTGGTAGCTTTAAGAGAAGCACTTGATAGTAATTGATTAAACGATAATAATATTTATTAATATTTTATAATTTGACTTTGACGTTTTTAATTGTGATTTTCTTTGGTAAGAAAATTTTCTTATCATAAGAATTGTAAAACGGGAATATTTCCAAACTAAAAATTCGTTAAAATCATGTTTGTTAAGTTGTTTTTTTTATTTGCGCTTATACCTGTGCTGGAGCTTTATATCTTATTAAAAATAGGTGCAATTATAGGCCCGTTAAATACGGTAATTATAATTATAATTACTGCAGGCGTGGGAGCATTCCTTGCAAAGCAGGAAGGGTTTAGAGTAATAGGAAAAATCAATCAAGCATTAAGGGAAGGAAAAGCACCTACAAGGGAATTGTTCAGCGGATTATTTATTTTAATCGGAGGCTTTCTATTACTAACGCCCGGTTTTATAACCGATCTTGCGGGAATTTCTATGTTAGTACCTCCGCTGAGAAGTTTATATTGTAAATCTGCCGAAAAATTTATCCGGAAAAAATTTGATTTGGGTGCGTGGGATAGCGACTATTTTTAGGAATAATAATTTAGTACGTTTTTTCTTAAATATAGTAATGTGTCTTAACCATAATCTTTTTCCTACTCTTATATCTTTGGTGATTAATATTTCCGCTCAAGCGAATCAGCATTTGGCTGAAAGAACAATGGGAGGATCAAGAATATTAGATGTTATTGTATTTATGAACCGGAATAATTCCGTTATAGAAAACCTAAATTTTTCCTTATGTAATATTGATTGTCGCTTGTAATCCCGTCTACATTTATGTCTACTAATTCTTTAGCAATTTCAGGTTCGTTTACCGTCCATACAAATAATTTTAAACCGGCCTTTTTTACCTCATCAACAAACTGCCTGTTAAGCAATTTAGAATATTTTACATCAAGACCGCTGAAACCAAATTTAAGGGAAGTTGAAATAATATTATGAAAATTAGATTTACGGAAGTTAATATAATTAATTCCGGTTTTTCTTATCCAAAATATTTCATGGCTGTTAAAGTTTTCTTTTAAATAAGTCATTGTTTGTAAATTAAAGCCGATAATTTTTACTTGTTCAGGCTTAACTTTGGATTTCTTAATTACGTTATACAGTTCATTTATAATTTGCGGGCTACTTTTAATTTCAATTACCAACATTTTATTAACCGGAACGGTATCCAGTACTTCTTCCAGAGACGGGATTGTCTCACTTGCAAATTTGCTTCCTTTTAAAATACCAACATTAATCTTCTTCAGCTCAGAGAGAGAATGATTGCTTACTTTTATATATTTCCTTCCGGTACGTCTGGTACTTGAGTCGTGAATAACAGCAATTTTTTTATCGGATGTTAAATGAACGTCTACCTCTACTGCATCCGCATTCCTTTCCCATGCAAGGTTTATTGCGGCTAAAGTATTTTCGGGTGCATCAATTGATTCCCCTCTGTGTGCAATAAAAAGAGTTTGTTTCATCTCAATATGTTATTAATAGTTATAAAGGAAGAAAGACAATTTGGCTTTTCATTTCTTCAAATTCCAACACTTGTGAAATAATTTCCAAATCTTGAATACATTGACCAATTGTTATTTCAACAGGATGAGCAAAAACCAGACCGGAGAATTCCTTATTATCAGTTAAAAATCTTGAAGCAATATGTAATAAATCGCTGTCAAAAGTAAAAAATACTCGATTTAGTAAGGTTGCTCTTTCAAGCAACTTATCATCAGACAATTGGGAAGTATTATCTTCCTGAGAAGTTAAAATATCAATACCTCTTAAACGAAGACCATTGGTTATTGCCCGAGGTATATGAACATCCATATAATAGCAAAATGCCATTAGCCGGTTTTCTTTGCCTTTAATTTATTTTGTAATAATGTTGATGCATAATTTTTTTTGTATACAGATATTTTTTGTCCCATATCTTTTAACTCATTGTTCATTTCTTTAAAATGATCCCAATAATAGGCCAAAGCAGAGTATATCTGTCCCAGTGTTAAATAATTATGTTGAAATTGTATTTCCTCAGGACTCCAACCGTATGCAATATGTTCTATTACTATTTCTATTACTTTGCTATTTGTATTTTCTATAAAGGCTATTCCGTTATCGCTCAAATATATGTGTTCGTAGGAAGTATCAGTCATTTTGCATTCCTTTAATATTCATATTTAAAATAATATAGAAGATTTTCAAATTCAATTTATTATTGGTAGTCTTCTTCAAATCTGCTTACTATAGTCATATTTTGGTTATTGAAAATATCCTTACCTTCAGATGTATATAAATAATCAATCCGGTTTTTATATAATTCCGAAATTTTACCTCTAACCATTTTTAGCGTACTGTTTAACAAATGATTTTGTTCCGTAAAACCATCACCTAGAACCGCAACGGCAACCGGCAGCCATCTTTTGGGGAATAGTCCTTCGAATTTACCTCCTTCAAAATATTCATTTATTTCCACCTGCAAAAGTCTTAAAATTTCCTCGTGTCCTTCTCTATCACCCGGCGAAATATTTTTCTTCTTTAGTTCTCTTAATAAAGATTCCTTATTGGGGACTAACAATGCCGAGGTGTAAGGATTCTGGTTGTTGAATAACATAACCTGCTCAATAAAAACGGAATGGTTTGTTAAAGCCTCTTCAATTCCTTCCGGGCTGTATTTTTCTCCGTCGTTTCCTATGAGCAGACTTTTATCTCTTCCAAGCACATATAAAAATCCGTCTTCATCCAGATATCCTATATCTCCCGTAAGCAGCCAACCGTCTTTAAGAGTTTCACATGTTGCTTTTTCATTTTTCCAGTAACCGGCCATAACATTTTCACCCTTAACTACAATTTCCCCTTTTTCTCCCGTTGGAAGTTCATTACCCGTTTCATCGCAGATCTTAACTTGGAGATTAGGTACTATACTTCCTGAAGAACCGAGTTTATGTTTTTTAGGAACGTTGGCCGAAATTACCGGTGCTGCTTCCGTTAATCCGTAACCCTGGAACATTGGAATTCCTATTGCATAAAAAAATCGCTGAAGTTCAATATCCAGCAGGGCACCGCCGCCTATAAAAAATTCTAATTTCCCACCAAAGTTTTCGCGGATTTTACTGAAAATTAATTTATCATAAAGAGCGTACAAAGGCTGTTTTAATTTTTGAATTCCCTTTCCTTTGTTCCATCCTTCTTTGTTGTAATCGTATGCAAATGCAAGTGCTTTGTTAAACAGCTTTTCAATTGTGCGCCCTTTTTCTCTAACGCCCTTTTCAATACTCTTTTTAAAATTCTTTGCTAAGGCAGGTACACTCAGTAAAAAGGTTGGTTTTACTTCTCTTATGTTTACTGGAATGTTCTTTAATGTTTCCATCGGAGATTTGCCTAGCTGTACCGATGCCATGCTTGCACCGTTTTTCATTAAAGTATAAATGCCTGCCGTATGTGCAAATGCATGATCCCAGGGAAGAATTAGCAGAGACACATAAGTTTCCGGTATCTCAAGAATTGCTGAAGATTGTTCAACGTTTGCAGTGTAATTCCGGTGAGTTAAAATAATGCCTTTGGGATCGGCTGTTGTGCCGGATGTGTAACAAATGTTTGCGAAATCATTTTCGCATATTGAATTGCATCTCGCATGAAATTCCCTCTCGTGTTCTTTCAGCCAATCTTTACCGGCAGCCAAGACATCATTAACAAATATTTCATCTGCATCATAACTGTCTGCTTTATCTAAAAGAATTGTTTTTTGAAGTTCCGGGAGATCCTTTTTTAGTTTTCTAATCTTAATAATTTGAGAAGCAGACACAATTGCAAATTTGCATCCCGAATGTGCAAGCCTGAATTTAAGATCGGAAAGCTCATCAATTTTTACCGAGATTGGAACATTTACTGCTCCTGTAAATAGCACACCCAATTCACTCATTACCCAAAAATTTCTGCCTTCGGAAATTAAAGCTGCCCGGTCTCCTTTTTTTAATCCTAATATTATTAAGCCGGCAGCAAAGTTATAAACCAGCTCTCTCATTTGTAGATATGTTGTACCTTCATATTCACCGTTGTATTTCTCCCACATTAAAATATTATTGCCGAATTTATTTACGCTTTCTTCAAATAATCGGGGAAGGGTTCGGTAAGACATTCTAATTCTCCTCCTTTATAGTTAATAATAACTTAGTACCAGCCTTATTATAAAATTTAGCTAGATTTATTGCATTTTACAAACTTGGATTTAAAAATTAACTTGATTTATGAAAAATTAATATTTAATATAGATTACAAAACAAAAAATATTGTTTTAAATGAAGAGTTTTTTTAGCAATAGGATTATAAAAATCTCCTTTATAAAATTCCTCTTTTAATTAGGGTTAAAAAAGCGGCGCTATTATGGAATAAACTTCTGATAATAATATTTATACAACTCCCAAAGTAAAAGTGATAACTTAATTTCAATACTAAAAAAAATTATGCAGGCAGTATTTTTATATTATGGCTGCCGAAGGAAATAAAAGTACGTTCAGTTATTAAATACATTAACTTTTAATACGCTGCAAAAAAATAAAATCGAAATTTGATCGGGAAAAAAATTAATGCGAAGTGTTTACCTCTATAAACTTAAATTGATTTCGACACTTATCTTTTTTAGCATGACGGGAATATTTACCGGGAAATGTTTAGCCCAGTTAAGAGGGTCTTTAAGAGGAGTTGTAGTAGATTCTACAAGCGGAGAAGTGCTTCCGTTTGGAAATGTGTTAATTAAAGAATTAAACACAGGCGCATCAACCAACGCAAGAGGATATTTTTTCATCCCCGACATACCTGCCAAAAAAACTTATACGATTGTTATTTCGTATGTCGGCTACGTTACCAAATATGAAAAGATTTATATAAGACCAAATAAAATTACGGACATTAAAGTTAGGCTTACGCCTACCAGCATAATGATGCAGCCGGTAGAAAAAACAGGCAGGCGCATTGTTCAAAAAAATGAAACGAATTTGGGCCTTCAAAGAATTTCTATGAAAAGCCTCGAAATGGTTCCCCAGGGTGTCGAAGCCGATGTGTTCAGATCTCTTCAATATATTCCCGGAGTGCAATCTACCGGAGATGTTTCTGCAAGATATTATGTTAGAGGCAGCCCTAGTAATGAAAATTTGGTCTTATTAAACGGTGTTACAATATATAACCCGTTCCATGCATTTGGTATATTCAGCGTTGTCGATCCGGATATGATTAATGGCGTGGAATTTTATAAAGGTGGTTTCCCGCCGGAATACGGCGGCAGACTTTCATCGGTATTAAACATTATTACGAAGGATGGAAACAAAAACAGATATAGTGCCCAGGCAGCTTCCAGCTTTATTACCGGCAAAGCTCTTGTGGAAGGACCGATTCCGTACGGTTCATTTATAGTCACCGGAAGGAAAAGTTATTCTACGGCGGTATTAAAGAAATTTTTAAATAACCAGACTGCACCGATAAATTTTTATGACGCATCTTTTAAACTAAATTATTCCAACCCAAATTTTATTAAGGGTTCTAAATTTGTTATTGACGGTTTTTTCAGCGGGGATAAACTTATTAACAGCGATCCTTTTATCGAGGATATGAAGTGGTCTAATAATATTCTTGGTTTAAGATGGTTCCAGGTTACCGATGCCCCTTTATTTTTTGAAATGGATTTATCAATGAGTAATTTCGACGGTGAAGTTATTCAAAAACTCAGCAACGTTTTGCCTAAAACCAATAATGTAACCGATATTACCTACAATACAAAGTTCACTTATATTTTCAACTCAAAAGACGAACTGCATACAGGCATTGAAATAAAAGACCTGGATACCAAGTTATTCCTGGAAAATTCTTACGGTGCGGTATCGGATATAGGTTCACACGGAAGTAACATTGCTGTTTATGCATATTACAAATTTTTACGTCTTTCAAATTTCGGTGCTAGTGTCGGAACAAGACTTGAAGTAGTGGGATTATCTCAATCGGACGGCAGTTCTTTATTGGATCCTTATGTGAATTTAACTTATAATATTTCTCCGTTTATATCACTTAAGGCTGCATGGGGATTATATGATCAGCAGATAACTACTCTGTCGGATGAAAACGATGTAATATCTTTATTTGATCCGTGGATTATAACACCGAGTTATCTTAAGCCTGCAAAGGAAATACTTTATACCGGCGGAGCCCATATAAATTTTACCGACTTCTTATCACTCGATGCGCAGTCATATTATAAGGTACTGCAAAATATTCCTACACTAAATGATAATAAAATTCTTAGTACCGATCCTGATTTGCTTTCTGCCAGCGGTGAATCATATGGGTGGGAATTTCAGCTTAAATATGCAAAGGAACCTCTTAACATTACTGCTTCCTATACATTGAGCTGGGCCTACAAAGATTTGAACGGATGGATTTATTATCCCCGGTACGATATTAGAAATTCTTTTAATATAATTCTTAATTACAACTTCGGTGACGGATGGCAGGCAAGTGTTTTATGGATTTTCAATTCCGGTTTACCTTTTACCCAAAGTCTGGGATATTATAATAAATTTAATTTTCAGGATTTTTACTCAAACTGGCAGATTTATGAAAACTACCAGCCGTACGGAATATTATCGGATAAAGACCTCGGGCGCTTGCCGGATTACCACCGGATGGATATAAGTGTAAGTAAATATTTTGAAATTTATCCGTTGAAATTTGGTATAGAAGCCAGTGTAATTAATGTTTATAACAGGAAGAATATTTTCTATTTCGAACGTAATACCGGTCAGCGTGTTTATATGCTGCCGTTTTTGCCAACAGCAACTTTAAAAATTAAATTATGAAAAAACACCTGTTACATTTTTTTATAACTATAACTGCAGCTCTATTTGTTTATTCTTGTAATAATACATTTAGCCCTAATGCACCATTTAGGCAAAGGTATGATTTAACAGGCATTATAAGAAGCGATACTTCCCTGCAGATTGTAACGCTTACAAGAAGCTATGAACCTGCGGACGGATACAATCCATTGACCAATACACAGGACCCTGCCGTTATCGGAGCCAGGGTTAATATGTGGTATAGAGATACTTTATACCCGATGAGAGATACAACAATTGTTAGAACAGATACATCTCATTATAAGGATTCTGTCCATTGTTATTATGTTAATAATCTGAAACCGGAAGGAAATCAATATGTTGATATTGAAGCTTTAGTGCCCAAGGGATTTTTGCTGCAGTCCAGTACAAAGCTTCCTGATGTGGGGCAATATAACTTTTTTAGCGGTGAGAGCGACGTGTCGGTTCCTCCTGACAACGGTAATGATTATGTTACGGTTAAATGGGCAAAGCTGGATAATACAATTTATTCACCTAAAATTTATATCATTTATTATACTAACGGCTCTTCTGTAGAAAGGAAATTGGAAGTACCTTTATATTTTGTATCAGACAATGGTGTACAAAAACCGGTTTATCCCAAACAAACCGATGTTAATTCTGTTCAAGTTAATATGAGTGCAATAGGGAAAATATTAAATGAAGTTCCCCAGAATGGTCTTAATAAAAAAGATTTTTCTATTGCCGGTCTGGAAGTTGAAGTTGTAGTCTATAGTGTCAGTTTGTCTACTTATTATCTTTCCCTACAGAACGGTTTAAATTCTTACACGGTAACACTGGACAAACCTGATTATTCCAATGTTCAAGGCGGTTATGGAATTTTCGGTTCTTATGTTAGAATAGATTATAATATTAAATTCACGAGAGATTATTTAAAGTCGCTTGGATTTGAATAAATAGTTATGAAAGACAAAATAAAAATAAAATCAATGCGGGTAATAGAGCATTTGTTTTTTATTACAATTGCAGACTTAATTTTATTTTCATGTAATCAGAAAGTATCTGTTTCTCCACCCGATGCTCCGCCTCCCGACGGGTATATTTACATCAGTACAAACCCGGAAGGTTTTCAAATTTATCTGGACGGAAAACAAAGGAGAAGGGAAACACCGGACAGCCTGACATGGCTGACAAGCGGGAAATATCTGGTGACTCTTAAAAAAAATTTATATAGAGATACCAGTTTTACGGTTAATATCGTCGAAGGAGTTAAAGTAAAGAAGTTTGTTGATTTTACGGATAACTATTCAATGCGCGGAAGTATTTATTGCGATAGTAAACCGGAAGGTGCGGAAATATTACTTAACGACAGCAGCACAGGCGCATTTACTCCGGCAACTGTTAAGAACATACTGCCCGGTAATTATTATGTAAGGTTTCATAAAAAGAATTATCAGGATGATAGTGTTTATGTTGCGATAAGAAGTGACAGTGTATCATCAGCTATGGTATTTCTAATTGATACAACGTTATGGAGTTATTATACCACAAAAAATTCGGGAATTAAAACCGATGATTTGACCTGTGTCGGCGTAGGTAAAAATGATGTAGTCTGGGTAGGAACAAACGATTTGGTTGCATTAAGCTTTAACGGAAGTACCTGGGGGGGCACTTTCTTATATGGTTCCGTTGGGGGTGGACGAGTTAATTGTATTGCCGTAAACAAGGAGCAAACGGTGTTCTTTGGAATGAACGGAGGGTTAATAACTACCGACGGTTCTCAAATAAATACAAGAATATACGGGGGTAGATATCTTCCGATAATTCTTCCAAACTATATTATTAACGCAATTTGTTTTGATAATACAGGCAACTGGTATTTTGCTACTCAAGGTGGTTTAGGTAAATCATCCTTAGTTAACGGAAACAGGACCTGGTATACTTATCCTGCTTCTACTGTGCCTTTTACTCAAATTACGGATGTCCTTTATGATAATTCCGGAAACCTGTGGGCAGGTACATACAGCGGTGGTTTGTTGGAAATAACTAATAACACCCGGCGATGGTGGGGCCAGAGCAGTACTGAACTTTTGAGTTTAAATGTCAGTGCTATTGCTCAATCTCCTACAGGCGAAATTTGGGTAGGATTTGATACCAAGCAATCCTATGGCGGCGGACTTTCTTATTACGACGGAGTAAGCTGGCACACAGTAATGGTAACTCCGCCTTACAGCAACACTAATGCTATCTTTATAGATAAGAATAATACCAAGTGGGTTGCAACAGATGAGGGACTGGTAAAATTTAATTCGGCTTCCGATGTTACTGTTTATAATAAAGATAATACCAATTTAAACTTAAACGATGTTACCGGGATTGCACAGGATTCGAAAGGCAATATCTGGATTTCAACAAACGGAGGCGGCCTGGTTGAGTATAAGGGAGGTAACTAACGGGTTTGAAAATCTAATTATGAAAAGCGGAATAAAAATAAAAAAATATATTAAGGAATTGCTTTTAATTTCAATTACCGGAATAATTTGCATTTCGTGTAATCAGAAAATATCCGTAACACCGCCGGATTCTCCGCCGCCTAACGGATATATTTATATCAGTACAAACCCGGAAGGCTTTCAAGTTTATCTGGACGGAAAACAAAGGCGAAGAGTAACACCGGATAGCCTTACATGGCTGGCAGGCGGTAATCATCTGGTAACTTTAAAAAAGAATTTATTTAGAGATACCAGTTTTACGGTTAAAATTGTTGAAGGAGTTAAAGAAAAAAAATTTATTGATTTTGCTAATAACAATTCAATGCTTGGAAGTATTTCTTGCGACAGTAAACCGGAGGGTGCCGAGATTTTACTTAATGACAGCAGTACCGGTTCAGTCACTCCCGCAATTATTAAAAACATCCTGCCCGGTAATTATAATGTTAGATTTCATAAAATGAATTACCAGGATGATAGTGTAAATGTTACGGTCAGCAGCGGTAATGTAGGATCAGCTAATGTATTTTTAATTGATACTACCTTGTGGCGTTCTTATACCACACAAAACTCCCAGATAAAAACCGATGATCTTACTTGCGTCGGTGTAGGTAAAAACGATGTTGTTTGGGTAGGAACTAATGACTTGGGGGTACTAAGCTTTAACGGCAGTAGCTGGGGCGGCAGTAACTTATATGCCGCATTGCCGGGCAAACAAGTTAATTGTATTGCGGTAAACGCAGAGCAAACGGTATTTTTTGGAACCGACCGAGGCTTTATAACCTATGACGGTTCTTCCGTAAAAGTTTACCAGGTTAAAACAGCAGTTCTTCCCAGTTTCTTTATAAATGCAATCTGTTTTGATAAAGCCGGCAATTGGTATATTGCTACACAACAAGGCTTAAGTAAATCATCCTTGTATAATGGTAACAGAACTTGGTATACATATGGAGATTCTATAGTACCGTATACTCAAATTACAAGTGTTCTTTCCGATAATTCCGGCAATGTTTGGACTGGTATATACAACAGGGGTTTGGTTGAAATTACAAATAACACCTGGCAATGGTTTACTCAAGTCGGTGTCGGACTTGTAAATGATAATGTCCGTGCAATCGCTCAATCTCATACAGGAACTATTTGGGTTGGATTCGGTACCCAGCAATCCTTTGGCGGAGGACTTTCTTATTATAACGGTGTAAACTGGCAAAATGCTAATATAACTCCGTCCTATAGCCAGACCAACGCTATTTTTATAGATAAGAATAATACAAAGTGGGTTGCAACCGATCAGGGGCTGGTAAAATTTAACTCGGTTTCGGATGTTACTGTTTTTAATAAAGATAATACCAATTTAAATTTAAACGATGTAACAGGCGTTGCCCAAGATTCCAAAGGCAACATATGGATTTCCACATTCGGCGGAGGTTTGGTTGAATATAAGGGGGAGCATTAGTCTTATAATTAAATCCCGGAATAAAATTTTAATTGTTAAATTGTTTTATTGCCGTATTGGTATTAATATGATGGCATATGACAGTTTAACAATAAAGCAATATAAAAATAATAACTACCCAATTACTTCAAATCTAAATGCTTTAAGAATTCTAACCGTTTCGGAATCCGGCTGGTTCAATTTAATTTTGTAATTATAAAATTCTCTTCTTAGCGGATAATTTTTCCTTAGTAAATCAAAATATCCGGCGCGTTCATTAACAGGTTTGCTTTTAATTGAACGCATTCTATCAACATCATTTTTAATATTATAAACCTTATTAAAGATCTTAAATAATAATTCCTCAATTTCGATGCCTGTGTCAACTTCAATAACGGAATCTTTAACAACCGGGAGTACCGGGTTTCCCGAAGACTCCGTATTCAAAAATTTACAAAGCGAATTGTAGATCATTTTTGTACCGTTTACTTTTCCTTCCAGGGAATAACCTGCTATATGCGGCGTGCCTATTTCAACTTTATCAAGAAGCCCAATATTTATATCCGGTTCGGTTTCCCAAACATCCAAAACGGTTTTTAGATCTTGTGAATCCATTGTCTTAAGAAGAGCATTATTATCAACCACCTGTCCCCTGGATGCATTCATAAAAATTACGTTGCCGGGGAGTAGTTTTAAATTATCTTCATTAAACAATCGAACCGTTTTGTCTACTCCTTCTTTGTTTAGAGGTACATGCAAAGTAATAATATCCGCATCGTAAATTTTATTCAGAGGAACATACTCACTGCTTCCGGTTTTTCGCTGAATAGGAGGATCATTTTTTAAAACCTGCAAACCTATTGCTTTAGCAAGCCGTTCAATACGGCTGCCTATATTACCAACACCCACAATACCTATAACTTTATCTCTTATCTTTATTCCGTATTTATGAGCCAAATAAAAAATTGAAGTAAAAATGTATTCCGCTACAGCGTCGGCATTACATCCTTTAGCATCGGTAAAAAATATATTGCGGTTTTTTAAATATTCTTTGTCAATATGATCTGTTCCTATAGTAGCGGTACCGACAAATTTAACGGGAGTATTTTTTAAAAGCTGCTCGTTAACTTTTGTAATTGATCTAACAACAAGAACATCGGTATTCTTCAATGTCGAATTTGTAATCTGCCTGCCGGGAAGCAATATTACCTTTCCGAATTGTGAAAAAAGCTCTTTACCAAATGAAATATTTTCATCAACAATTATATTCATATCTCTTAAAAAAATATTAAAATAATTCTTCAAACATATACATCAATAATAAAAAATTAAAATCGTAGTGATAAATGACAATAATAATTATTAACTGAAGTTACGCAAAATAAACCTCACCCCCGTCCCCCTCTCCTTACTAAGGAGAGGGGGCTAGGTGGAGAGGTAAAAAATATATGAAATTACAACATTTTTCATCTTAATTAGTTTTTTAATTATAACTACTTGTTAAATTTTCTCTAATTTTAGTTGAATGCGTAACTCCAGTTATTAACTAATATTACGAAGAGAAGTCCTTAAAGGAAA
>JBJKQP010000017.1:0-11475 GCA_046705105.1 Ignavibacteriaceae bacterium
CCTTTATCTCAATAACTTTTGCTCTTCCGACTACGGCATTAAGAGGAAGAGTAGAAATATCTTTAGCATTATCAATAAAATGAAGCGGAGCATCCATATGTGTTGAAGTGTGGGCACTCATTGATATGTTGGTCAAGTTATAAGCATCACCGGTTCCTATAGAATTTATTCTTTTAACTACTACGTCCGTATCGCCCGGCCAATGTACCATGTTATTCCGGATTGGCATAGTAATATCAATCCATTCACCTTCATTCATAATGTAAGCCTCATTTGTTTTAAATATTAATAATGCTTTTTATTCAATTCGTTTTGAAATTTTACAGCATATTTATCTGCTATTTTATCATAATAATCTATTATTTTTTCTAGGGATTGCAAAAATAGTTTTCTTAAATAAATTTAAATTTAAAATGCAATAATATTAGTTTATTATATAAAAATTTCATATAATAACATAAGTAATTTTATATAAAAGAATAAAGATATAAAACTTTATAAGAAATACCGTCTCGTCGGGAATTTTAATTCAATTATTAAGTATAATAATTTGCATTAAATAAAAAATTCAGATAATTTTTATTAATTTCCCATCGAATTTTTTTCTCAATAATATAATTTTTAATATCTCAGTTTACTTACCGGGTTATCCTGTAATAAGTATTCTGCAAAACAAACAATAATAAATAAAGGATAAATTAAATATGAACATTTATGTAGGGAACTTACCAAAGGACGCAACCGACTTCGAGTTACAAGATTTATTTAACGGTTATGGTAAGGTACGCAGCGTTAAAATTATAAGAGATTTGTTTTCAGGTGAATCTAAGGGCTTCGGATTTGTAGAAATGAATGATAAAGAAGAAGCACAAAAAGCTCTTGATGAATTAAATACAAAAGAATTTAAAGGCAATAAAATTGTAGTTAACGAAGCCCGCCCAAAGAACACAAACAGGCGCGGCGGCAGAGGAAATTCCAGAGGCGGCGGAAACAGGGGAACAGGCGGAAGAAGAAGTTGGTAAGTCATCCTACGCAAAGTTGCTATCGGATTCCTACTATGCTAAACTAAATCCGGACTGGTAGGGATCGGATTCTTAATTAGAATGTTCTATTGTTCTGCATACTTAATTTAACTTGAACAATTGAATAAAGGACATTAGAAGTATCCGGATATCAAGTCCTATTTGCTGGAGTATCGGAATACCTCCTGAGCGAACGCGCAGTTTGGAAGAATTCTTATACTCCAAATTTCCATTATTCCGGAGCAGGTGCATAACGTGAGATATCAATTAAAATCTTAGAGTGAAAGTTGTCTCTTTCCCGGTAACGGAGCTTACAGTAAGACCGCCTTTGTGTGCCCTCATAATTTGTCTGGACAAACTTAAACCGATTCCGGACCCTTCTTTTCTGGTAGTAAAGAACGGTATAAAAATTTTCTCCTGCAACTCCTGTGGTATACCATGGCCATTATCCGTTATCTGAATTATAATATTTCCGTGGCCGTCAAATTTGCTTAAGAGATTTATTTGAGGACCAGCAGTATCGGTTAAAGCTTTGATAGAATTTAAAATCAAGTTAATTAGTACCTGTTCAATAAGATCCGGATCTGCTGTTACCTCAAGGTCGTTCGGATCTACACTACAGATGCATACGATATTTTTTTCATCTAACTGTTCGGAAAATAATTTTTTAATACGATCAAACAAAGCAGCTATTTTTACCAGTTGAAAGTTAGGAGCCGGAATTCTGGTTAAGTTTCTATAATCGTCGACAAAATGCAGAAGTCCTTTACTCCTTTTTAAAATTGTATTTAGTGCACCAGTTATATCTTCAAGTTCGTCACTGTTTAGTGACTTGTCCGATTCCAGTTTATTATTTATTTCTTCAAGTAAAGAACTGGCAGTAGAGGAAAGTGAAACAATAGGTGTAACAGAGTTCATTATTTCATGAGTAAGCACTCTAATTAAATTCTGCCAGGCTTCCATCTCTTTTTCTTCAAGCTCGTTTTGAATATTGCTTATTGAAACGAGTGTATAATGGTTGTTCCTTAACTTAAATTCTGCTGCATAAATAGATAACTGCGATAGTTCATTGTTGTCTGCAACTTTAATTAGTATTCTGTCTCCTGCCTTTATTTTATTTAGCGCATCGACCAATTGCATGCTAAAATTATTTAATTCCGATATATTTTTTAGTCCATGAATCTTCAACACCTTTTTGGCCGCCGTATTGATTAGTTCAACATCACCGTTATCAGTGTATGCCAGCAAGCCGGTTCCCACGTGCTGTACTACGGTTTGCAGGTAACGGAAGTGCTCTTCTTTTTCCGCTCTAGTTTTTTTGAATTCTTCAATTACATCCGAAAAAGCACCGTTTAATTCTTCAAATGCCGAGCCTTTAATACTGCTCCTAAAACTTTGAGAAAAATCAGAATACTTTATGGAATTAAAGAACCGGGCAATTTCCCTGTTTGTTCTCTGTGCAAAGTGAATTAATAAATAAATTTGATATATTATTAGTAAACCGACAATAAAAGTAGTTGCATATAAATGTGTATCTGTTATAAGATAAAATAGTATAAAAATTGAAATGCATAGCAGGGCAGTCCTAAAAAGAATTATTAAGCTGAACCTTTTATAAGCCATATTTTTCCAATCTTCTGTAGAGAGATGCTCGTGTTAAGCCCAGTTCTTTTGCAGCTTTTGTAAGGTTACCGCCGTGTTTGCCTATAACCTTTATAATCAATTTCTTTTCAACATCATCAAGATGATAATTATTTAGTAAGAGGTTTTCATCTTTAACATCCTGAGATGTAAAGTAAAAATCATCTTGCTGCAGTGTTTCAGACTCACTCATAATTACAACTCTTTCAATCATATGCTGAAGTTCTCTAACATTGCCCGGCCAATTATATTGTTCTAACTTATTAAGCGCTTGCAGTGAAAGTGTTTTTAAGGTGCGGTTATATTTTTTGCAGTAAATTTTCAAGAAGTGGTTTGCAAGCAAAGGAATATCTTCAACTCTTTTCCTTAACGGGGGCATATGTATTTCAACGGTATTTATTCTATACAACAAATCCTGGCGGAATCTTTTTTCGGAAACAAGTTCTTCATACGGAAGGTTTGTTGCACATATTAATCTAATATCTATCGGCCTTGCCATATTTGATCCGAGTCTTACAACCTGCCTGTTCTGCAGTACGGCAAGCAGCTTCATTTGAAGATTAAAAGATAGATTTCCTATTTCATCAAGGAATAGCGTACCTCCGGAAGCTACTTCAAAGCGACCGGCTTTGTCCTCTTTTGCATCCGTAAATGCTCCCTTAGTATATCCGAACAGCTCACTTTCGAATAAGCTTTCGCTTAATGCCCCCATATCAACACCTAAAAAAATTTGTTCTTTCCTTTTGGACTGCCTATGAATTGCCCTTGCCACCAATTCTTTCCCTGTTCCGTTTTCTCCGAGTATTAATATGTTTGCATCCGTACCAGCTACTTTTTGAATGGTACTAAAAACCTTTTTCATCTCTTCGGATGTACCGATAATATCGTGAAATTGCTGATCCAGATCTTGACTTAATTGTTTTTGCCTGGATAAAAGATTATCTATTTCCCGCTTAGACATTCTAAGCTTCATTGCGGATGAAACCGTTGCCAATAATTTTTCATTCTGCCACGGTTTTAATACGAAATCAGTTGCACCGTCCTTAATAGCTTTTACGGCCATTTCAATATTTCCAAAAGCGGTTATTAAAATAACAACTACAGACGGATCTACCTGAAGAATTTTCTTAAGCCATTTAAAACCCTCGCTTCCGCTAGTATCGTTACCGGAAAAATTCATGTCGAGCAATATTAAATCATAACTATCAGCGGAAAGTATTTCCGGTATTTTTTCCGGTTTTTTTTCGATGCGTACCATTAAGTAGTGTTGTTTTAATAAAAGACGAGCCGAATAAAGAACATCCTCGTCGTCGTCAACTATTAAAATTTTCCCGGTTTTTGCAGTCATACATTTTCCCTAATTCTAACAAACGTGAATTTAACGAATTAACTAATACTTTTCATCTAAATGAATAAAAGTAAAATAATTTTTTTTGAATTTTCTTTCGGCTTTTTTCGCAGTTATTAAATCAGGGAAAACCCCAAACACTGTGGAACCGCTTCCCGTCATTAAGGCAAACATTGCACCTTCTTTATATAATTGTTTTTTAATTTCTTTAACCACAGGAAATTTATTAAAAACAATCTTTTCAAAATCATTTTTTACAAGTTTTCTTAATAATTCGAAATCATTTTGACATTTATTAAAAATACTTAGCAAACTTCTATCCGGTTTTTTAGGATTTATGTTTTGATAAGCCCACTTTGTTGAAATATGAATTCCGGGATTAACAATTAAGATAGGGAAGGGAAGTGATAAATTGATCTTTTTCATTTCTTCACCTTTTTTAGCGGCAAAGCAAGGGTTGGCTTTGATAAAAAAGGGAACATCCGAACCGATATCGGCAGCTAATTGCTCTAATTTTGAGATTGTAATTTTTAATTCATATAATTTATCCAAAGCTTTTAAAATCGATGCCGCGTCAGAACTTCCTCCTCCTAATCCAGCACCGATTGGAATATTTTTTTTAAGAGTAATCCGGCAATTAAAATTTATGCCGGTTTCTTTCTCCAGAATTTTCTTCGCTTTAATTATTGAATTATTTTTATCAATTCTCAAATTTGAATTACTGCACTTAAAATAAAACCTTTCACTTTTAATTATTTCCAGTTCATCATATAATCTTATTGGATAAAATACAGTTTCAATATTATGGTAACCGTCGTTCCTCTTTTCTATTATGTTTAGCCCCAAATTAATTTTGGCCGGAGCTTTAATTTTTAACTTTTCCATCCAATAATTTTTTTATTTCTTTAATATGTTCCGGCGTTGAACCACAGCAAGCACCTATGAATGACGGCTGCTTCGGCAATATTTTCTCAACTTCATTTTTATATTCGATGGGACTTACTCCGCAAGCAATATTTTCATCTCTAAATTCACCGCTGCCGCAATTTAAATATGCTCCCCAAATAATTTTAGGATTAAGTCTCTTGTAAATTTTCCGAAAAGTATTTTGTCTAATACAATTAATTCCAATTGCAAGCGGAGCAAAGTCATACACTATGGGAATAACATCAAATATTATCTCACCGGATAACAAATGCAAATTATCATTAACAAAAATACTTAGTATGTAAGGGATGTTATTTTTATTACAATATTTACAAATTATTTCTATTTCATCAAAATGACTTTGTGTTTCATTTAAAATAAAATGACAGCCATTATTCATCAATAAATCAATATGATTATGATGATTTAACAAAAGCTCTTTGTATGTTAAAGTCCTGTTTATTTGATAGCAATCTTCTGCCGGTGCATTTGAACCGGCAATGAAGACGGGATACCCCGAAGCCGCTTCAAATGCAATCTTAACACTTTCTTTAACCAGTTTATTAGGATTTAATTTTCTTTTATACTCTTTAACTGCTGCCGGATTAGTTCTGAATGTGTTTGTTGTAATTATGTCTGCTCCGGCTTCTATATAACTTTTATGAATTTTAAATACCTTATCCGGGTTTTTAATGTTGGACATTGACATCCATAATGAACCTTCGCTCTTTAACCCTGACTGCTGGAGCATACTGCCCATTGCTCCATCAAGAATTAAGGGACGGCTGATTCTTTTGGATAATGCAAAAGGATTTAAAAAAGTTTTACCTTGAATCATTTATAAAACTAAAATTAAAATTTTCGATGAATAACTGTAATTTAATTTTCACACTTTCGAATGTCATATTTTTCAAGTTAGGCTCGGTTGTTACAACGCAATCAAATTTTGATTTATACGGTGACCAGATCATATCTTCAGTATTATATTTTACATATAAACCGAAAACCGGAATTTCAAATACGGATGCCAAATGCACTGCTGCGGTATCCGGTGTAAATAGAAAATCAAGTCCGGAAATCATTGATGCAAATTCATCATAATTCTCAGAAGAAAAATAGTAATATTTATTATTACATATTTCCTTTGCAAGATTAACATCGGTCGGTGAACAAATTATGATAAGGTTTACATCAAATTGAATAAAATAATTAATTAGCTTTTTATAATTTTCTATTCCCCAAAACCTGGCTGTACTGCCCGCAGATATATTAATACCGATTAGAATTTTCTTTAACGGAAATTTCTTGTTGAGATATTCCTGCACTTTTTGAACCGAACTTTCTGCCGGAGTAAAATGAATGTTGATATTATTCTTATCCGGCTCAATTTCAAAAAGTTTGGATATTTCCAAAATCCTATCAACAATATGATACTTTGAACCGTCTAAAGTCTTAACAGTTTTTGTGTAGATTTTTTTATTAGACTTTTCAAGTGCGAATTTATTTTTAGCTTTGCACAGTGCAATTAAAAAACTTACGGTTGTGGAAATATCAACATGAAGATCTACAACAGTTTTAATATTTTCCGTTTTAATAAATTTAAGTACTTTTAGAAATCCCTTAATATCTTTATCAAAAACCAATATTTCATCAACATCGGTATTATTATTAAAGGCTACAAAATTATTTTTATCCGCAAGTAAATAAATTTTACTGTTCAACTTTTTCTTTATTTCATGAAGCAGGGGAGTAACTACAAGAGCATCGCCGATCCTGTTTAGCCTGATGAAAAGAATTTTTTCAAAATCTTTACCGGGAACTATTCCACCTTTATCATCATGTGAATTAAAAAACAAAAGAATATTCAACAAGATATTCTTAAAGAAAAATTCAAGCTTTTTCATTCTTTGTAATTTTTATCCGGCTTTTTTCAATTAAATATTCTATTTTATCCAGTACATCTTTAACCGGAAGCTGCGTAAAACATTCGTGTTTATAGGGACATTCCGTCCGGTTACAAATTATACAGAATAAATCATCTTTAATTACGTAAGCTGCGTTATCCGTATAAGGGCCATGCTTTTGCGGATCGGTTGGTCCGAACAAACCGATAGTCGGTACTCCCATTGCTGCAGCCATGTGCATTGGACCGGAATCATTAGCAATAACAAGACTGCAGTTTTTTATTATTCCCGCCATTGCCGTTAAATTTGTTTTGGGAGCCATAATAGCATGCCCGGGTAAGTTATTGTAAATATAATTTGCATCATCTTCATCACCCGGTCCCCAAAGTATAACAAATTTTGTTTTGTATTTTTCGGAGACGGCTTTACAAATATCGACCCACTTTTCCTTATCGCATCTTTTGGAAGACCATCCGCCCGAAGGTACTATTCCCAAAACAGAATAACCCTGCGGAATATTCCTTTCCAAAAATATTCTACCAAGATTCTCCTCTTTATTAAAAACAAAATAATAAATGTGTTTGGATATGATCGGAATATCAAGAACTTTTAATAGCTCAAGATTATGTTCCGCGGAGTGGTGTTCACCTCTTTTAGAGGTTGCTAAAACATTATAAGCGTATTTTCTTCCTCTATATGCAAAGCCTACTCTATATTTTGCTCCGGATAAAAAAGTAATTTGAGCAGTCCAGGGATTTGACCACATATCCAAGACCAGATCATATTTTTCCTTCCTAACTTTCAATGCAGGCTTAATAAAAAAATCCGTCTTCTTCATAGTAAGTACTTTGTTAATGAGCGGATTATTATCAACCACATCTTTAGCAAACTCTTCGATCAGATAATCTATTTTAGCGGAAGGGAAGTAATAAACTAAATTATCAATTACAATAGTTGATAAAATTATATCTCCAATACCCCGCGGCTTTATGCACAAAATTTTATTTATTTTTTCATTCTTAAATTTCATAGCAGGATTAATTATATCAAAATTTTAATGAGCGTCAAGCCAGTTATCTCCCACACCTGTTTCTACCAAAATAGGAACGTTCATCGGCATAGCATTTTCCATAATTTCCTTTATTAAGGGCTTAAGCTCATCAACTTCATCTTTATGAGCATCAAATAATAGTTCATCGTGAACTTGTAAAACCATCTTAGTCTTCGTTTTCTTTTTTGATAACTCTTTGTGAATTTTTATCATCGCAATTTTTATCATATCGGCAGCAGTTCCCTGAATGGGCATATTTATGGCTACACGTTCTTCAAATTGCCTTACAACCCTGTTGCTGCTGTTAATATTTTTTAGGAATCTTCTTCTGCCCCACAATGTTTCGGCAAATCCTTTTTCTCTTGCTTTCATCACCGAGTCATCCATATAATTCTTAACACGCTTGAACGTATTAAAATAAGTCTCAATAATTTCTTTTGCATGGGTCTGTGTCACTCCAAGCCTGGTTTTTAATCCGAAAGGACCTATACCGTAAAGTATTCCGAAATTTACCTCTTTGGCTTTGCGTCTCATATCCGGTGTAACATCTTCAGGCCTTACCATAAAGACTAATGCTGCTGTGCTTCTATGAATATCTTCTCCTTCTTTAAATGCTTTGGTTAAGCCTTCATCGCCGCAAATGCTTGCAAGAATTCTTAGTTCTATCTGGCTGTAGTCTGCGCTAATCAATACATAATCTTTATTCCGCGGCACAAATGCCTTCCTAATTTCCTTACCCATTTCCGAACGAATAGGAATATTCTGAAGGTTGGGATCATTGCTGGAAAGCCTTCCTGTAGATGCAGCAGTTTGATTAAAGTAAGTATGAATTCTTCCGGTTTGGGGATTTATTAAATTCGGTAGTGTATCGGCATAAGTTGATTTTAGTTTAGATATCTGCCTGTAATCCACTATTAAACTTATAATTTCATGCTCACCTCTTAAAGCTTCCAGTGAACGAGCATCGGTAGAATAACCGGTTTTGGTTTTCTTTCCTGTAGTTAATCCCAGCTTGCCGAAAAGTAATTTTTGAAGCTGCTGCGGAGAATTTATGTTGAACTCTTCCCCGGCAGATTCATAAATATGCTTTGTGTAATTGTCTATTAAAATTTGCATGTCTTTGCTTAGGGAATTGAGTGCTCCCGTATCAACATTAACTCCTTCACGTTCCATATCTTCAAGAACAGGGACAAGGGGGAATTCAATATCATATGCAACTTTATTCAGATTTTCTTTTTCAAGTTCCTTTTTTAATTTTTCATACAAACGTAATGTAATGTCTGCGTCTTCTGCGGCGTAAGATGACAGTTCTGTAAGTTCTACATCAAAAATTTTAGAAGGATCTTTTTTAGTACCGATTAAATCCGAAAGAGGTATTGGTTTATACTTTAAATATTTTTTGGAAAGCTCATCCATTCCATGCTTTTGGTCGGGATCGATTACATAGCTTGCAAGCATAGTATCGAAATAAAAGTTATTAACTCCGATGCCATGACTTCTTAAAACTGCAATATCAAACTTACCGTTTTGACAAACTTTTTTAATCTTATGGTTTTCAAAAACATGACTAAATATTTTAACAAATTCGCTTAGAGCAAGTCTATCACTTAAATCTTTTTCAAACAAACCGGATTTTTGAGCCGCCGGATTTATTGCGACAAAAAATCCTTCGCCCGGTTTTACCGCAAATGAAGCACCCGCAAGCCTCAGGGTAAAAGGATCCAGGCTGTCTGTTTCGGTATCAAAGATGAAAAGTTCCTGCTTATTTAACATTCCGACCAATTCTTTTGCATCTTTAACCTCGGTAATTAATTTGTATGTAGTCTTTTCATTATCATAAGAAGATATTTTTTCATCAAGAATTTCTTCATCAGCTATTTCCTTTTCTTCCGTTTTATTTGAACCGTTGTTATATACGTTAAGCAGCCTGCTGTATAAAGTTTTAAATTCAAGCTCAATAAATATTCCTCTAAGCTTTTCAAAATCCGGTTTTGTAAATTTTGCGGATTCAAAATCAAACTCAAGCGGAACTTCACAGTGGATGGTAGCCAGGTCTTTTGATATAACGGCACTTTCCTGTCCATTAATTAATTTATTCTTTATTCCGGCTTTTTCCACTTCATCAATATGTTTATAAATCTCTTCAACCGAACCGAACTTTTGAATTAAAGGAATTGCAGACTTAGGCCCAATACCGGCAACACCGGGAATATCATCTGATTTATCTCCAATTAGAGCCAGGTAATCAATCATTTGAGGAGGGTCAAAACCGAATTCATCTTTAACTTTTTTAATATCGTAAATAACAATATCCTCGGTAGTTTTCCCGGGATGAATAATTTTAACTTTATCCGTTACAAGCTGATTAAAATCTTTATCGGGAGTAATTACATAAGATTCCAGTCCTAATTTAGAGGCTTTTTTAACTGCTGTTCCGATAATATCATCTGCTTCGTATTTAGGAAGGATGTAAATAGGAATTTGCATTGCTTCAATTATTTGTTTAATCCTATCGATTTGAGGAATCATATCGTCCGGCATTTCAGCTCTGGAAGATTTATAATTTTCATATTTATCATGCCGAAAAGTTTTTTCTTTGGAATCGAAAGCTACTGCAATGTAATCCGGCTTGTGGTCTTCAAGAATTTTTAACATTTGATTTAAAAAACCGTAAACAGCAGAAGTTGGTTCTCCCTTGGAACTTGCCAAGGGGCGGTTTATAAAAGCAAAGTAAGCTTTATAAGCCAATGCCATTGCATCGATTATTACAAACCTTTTATTTTTCATTTGAGTCACTCAATTGATTATCGAATTAAGCTTCCGTCTTTTTTGTTTTGAATTTCCAGTAAAAATAAATCGGAAGTCCAAGCAAAATTAACAACAGCCCCATTGCAGCTTCGCTTGTATCCGAAATTATTGTGTTAAACAAAAAAAGTGCGGAAAAAATAACAAACAAAGCCGGTATATACGGATACCCCCAAACTTTGTACGGACGGGGAGTATCCGGCATTTTCTTTCGCAGAACAAATACTCCGGCAGCACCTAATGCATAAAATAACCATGCAGCAAAAATAACATAGTTAGTAATCGTATCAAAGGTGCCGGAGGTTACCAGCACACACGACCAAATTCCCTGGACCAAAAGCGAAACATGCGGCGTACCGAATTTGGGATGAATTTTTCCTATACTTTTGAAAAACAGATTATCCCTGGACATTGCAAACTGAACACGCGCGGTTGAAAGTATGCTGCCGTTTAATGCGCCGAATGTTGAAATGATAACGGCAATTGAAATTAAAGATGCACCGCCGGTTCCGAAAATAACCTGCGCTGCAGATGCCGCAACAAGCGGTGACTTTGCCATTATTTTTACCGGAAGGACATACAAAAAAGCAACATTAACAAGAACATAAACTGCCATGACAATTATTGTTCCGAACAGCAAAGCACGCGGTACATTACGCTGCGGATTTTTTACTTCGCCGGCAACAAAGGTTACGTTGTTCCATCCGTCGTACGCCCAGAAAGCCCCTGCCAATGCCAAGCCTATAATTACAAAAAGATTGTTGGAAACATTATGCG
>JBJKQP010000018.1:0-4157 GCA_046705105.1 Ignavibacteriaceae bacterium
CCGGGCAGACGGATTTTGCCGTTGAAAATACAAACGGTACTATTAACATATCTGCTTCCGATACCGCAAAGAATATTTACTGTAATATCACCAAGGAAGTTAAAAGCGGCATAAGCAAAAGCGATGCGCAAGAACATTTAAAGGATATAGACATAAACACATCAAAAACAGCCAGCGATGTTAAATTAAAAGTAGTGCAGCCGAATAACGACGGTAGAACTTATATGATTAATTTCGAAATTACCATTCCTAATAATTTCAACTACAACTTAAGCCTTGGAAACGGGGACGTAAGTGTTAATTCCTCAACTAAAAACCTGGCAATAAATATTGGCAACGGGAAAGCAGATGCCGGTGTTGTTCTGAGTGATAAATGTGATGTATCCGTGTCTGTCGGCAACGGTACAATTAATTTAAATATTCCGGGCAATACAAATGCGGCTGTTAATGCTAAGGTCGGCAACGGCATTATAAGCAACAACGGTTTAAATTTTGCCGACATGCATTCAAGCAGCAGAAACTTAAACGGTACTCTAGGCAGCGGTTCAGGCAGCATAGATTTAAGCGTAGGCAACGGCAATATCGCTATAAGCAGGAAATAAAAACAATAGAACTGATATTGAATTGTTAAAAGGAACCTTTGGGATAAGCTGCATTATGTAACTATTGTTGCTTCCCTTCTTCTTGATTCATCGGTTTTATCACGCCCGTAACATCAATTATTACCGGATAGCCTTCCAGTGTTTTGGGGATTCTTTTGTTTATCTCTTCGGTTTTCTTTACTACCATTATTTTAATGCATGGCTTTCCGTCTTTGGTCTCTCCCTGATAAATTCCTGCAACTCCCGGTACAGACATTATATCCCGTGAATGTTTTTCTATGACTTCTTTAATTGACGGCTTATTCATTTTACTTTTATTATTGGATGAACTGCATTCCCAATTAGTTAATGAAAAAATTAATAAAAAGCATATATTAAATACCGTAATAAACTTAACGATATTATTTAAATTTCTTTTCCCCATAAGCTTTGAATAATTTATTTTTATTAATATTTAAACCGCCCCATTTGGAGCGGTATTTAAATTAAGTCTTTTTAATTATTGTCCAACCATTGAAAAAGTTTTTCCGAAATTTTGGCTATAATAATCTAGTACATCATTAATCGGGTTGGCAATTGCCGCGGTGTTACTCCCGGCAAATAATAATCCGACAGCTCGCGGATTAGTGCTTACATTTTCAACCATCAATGAACCCGAATCACCGGAATTTAAAAATTTGCTGCCTTTATTACTAACAACTATTTGACCGGTATATGTCTGAGTAAAATCTACAGGCCCATTGCAGTACTTTTCATATTGAACACTTACAGTTGCATTTAAACCGATAATCTTGCTGGTTGTCAGTCCTGTTGTCCTTCCGCTTTTCTTAACCGATAGATTCAAAGCAGGAGCTAAAGTAGAGTTCGATATTGTTCCGATTTCTAAAATTGAACCGGAAGGATCGACCATACCACCGACAATTTGAGCAATGCCCGCATCAACATTTGTAGCAGATCTTGTAGCAGGATCAGTCAGGCTTCCCCCATTATCAACTAAAGTCGCTACAACCTGTCCATCGGAAGAATTACAATTTAAATCAACAAGCCCGGGCTGTATAACATCGTCACCTGTCTGTGCTTCTATAATTTGGTTATTATTATTAAGATAACCTCCGTAAAGAACATGGTAGTTGCTTAAAATATATAAATTCGTTCCATCTGTAATTAATGATCCTAATGTCCCGCTACAGCAATAACCGTTCGAAGACTTATCTAATGCCCAGCCGCCGGAGGTTCCCAACTGAATTGGCGGAGTTTGTATTGCCGTATGGCTTACGGTTGAACCGGAACCGCCGCCCTTACCGTTTCCTCCTCCGCCCGGCTTACCTTTTGCTAACTGCATAGGTATAATTTTACCGGATACAAACTGTTCTACAGGTACATTTTCCAGTTTTGCCGGTATGGGAGTTGCCCTACCTTTTGCTAATGCTGTAGACTGAATGTCTGTCGTTGTTAAAACTAAAATAACCGGTTTACCGTTTGAATTCACTCCGATTGCAGTACCTATTACACCCGATTGTTTCATTAATTCAGGCGTATATTTGTTTTGTACCGGAACTACTGCTTGAATCAACGGATTGTTCATTGTAAGTGCCTGCTGCTGGGATTGGGCACTTACGGGATTATTCTTCGGCGGGTTCCCGCAGCTCATCCATAAAACTGCGACAAGTAGAGCAACAATTGAAGAAATAAGTATACCCCTATAGCGGTAAAAAAAATGCTTCATTTTCTGCTCCTTAAAATATTAGTTAATTTCTAGAAATCTTATGCATTAATGTAAATAAATATTTTTTTAACGCAAATAGTTTGTGGTTGTAACTTCTGCTTTAAAACTCTTTGTGATAAAGTAGAGCTTAGGTTAAATCAGGGATAATTCCCATAATTCATTTAACGCCACAAACTGAATTACGGATTAAATGAATTAAACCGGCTATGGTTTTGCAAGTATCGGAAAATTTAGTTAAGGGACAGCTATTTTAAATTAAGGGAGAATATTCTTGTTTTCGTTCAATTGTCATTTAGTTAAAAAAATTTTTAAACATAAATATTTGGAAAAAAGGGGGAAACAAACTCATCCGTCTTTATATCTTTTATATCTTCTGAAAATAATGTTTCACACTATCTTTTGTATAATTATTTATTGAAATTTTTTATTAGTTTAATTCGGTAAAATTACATTTATTCCTTGCTTTTGTATTTTACTTTTAAATAATTTAAGAAACGGGAATTTTACTGCTCCAAAAATATATTCTATAATTAATACCTGGAATGATATTTAATGCTGCAGTTCAAACAAATAATAATTTATATCCTCATCATCGGTGCTGCCCAGGCAGTTCAGCTTTCGATAGTTTTATTTCGCAAAAAAGAAAATCATATTGCCAATAGAGTTCTGGCGATTACCATGCTTTTATTTGCAATCGATCTGGTATCCAGTGTCTTATACGTTACCGGTGAGATTATGAAGTTTCCTCAATTATTAGCGGTCAATGCGACATTTCCCTATTTATATGGCCCGAACATTTTTATTTATGTTTTATTATTAACCGGCAATAAGAAAGTATTTAAACCTGTTTACTGGCTGAATTTTATTCCGTTTTTTATAACACAGATTTACGGACTGTTCTTTTTTTATTTTCAGCCGCATTCTTTTTATGTAAAACTGTTAATACCAAATTATCCTGTTCCCTGGCACTTTGCAATTATCGGCAGTTTGATCCCCGTCTCCGGCGTAATTTATACTTACCTTTCCGTTTGGGAAGCAGTAAAATATAATAAGCGGATAAAAAATTCTTACTCAAATATCGATAGGATCAATCTGAGATGGCTGGCATATTTTGTAATCGGTACTGCGGCAGTCTGGTTTATAGTTTTAATTTCTTATGCAACTAATATTTTTTATGGTGAAGAACTTAGGGCAAATATTCTAATATACATCGGTATGGCAGTGTTTATATTTTTAATAGGATATAAAAGTCTCCGTCAGCCGGAGGTAATTTTAATTGAACCGGATAACCCATTATCAAAACTTCAAAACGAATCTTATAAAAAATCGGGTTTGTCTGATCAATTTGCTTCCAAAATAATTGAAAAGCTGAATAAAATAATGAGGGATGAAAAACCATATCTGCAAAACAACCTGAACCTTTCAGAGCTTGCATCTAAGGTGGATATTTCGATTCACAATCTTTCTGAGATTATAAATACAAAGCTCAATCAAAATTTTTATGATTATGTAAACGGATACCGTATTGAAGAAGTTAAAAGATTAATTGAGAACGATAAAGGAAATCAATTCAGTATTTTGGGATTAGGATACGAAGCCGGCTTCAATTCCAAATCTGCTTTCTATGCAGCCTTCAAAAAAGTTACAGGTGTTACTCCGGCTCAATACAGAAGTAATTTCCGGAAGGTTAAGGTTGCGTAGTAAGTCTGACTTCACTTAGCTTGTAAAAATTAAAATAAATCCTATCTCATTTTTTCTTGTGAGACAAATTCTGTAATTCAACATTTTATTTTTTAAAGCAGCAGTAATTACTTTGATATTTCGATTCA
>JBJKQP010000019.1:0-23933 GCA_046705105.1 Ignavibacteriaceae bacterium
GTTACTCTATCTTAGCTAACTTTTGAATTTCCGATTTTACCACACTGCCGTTCTTATAAATAATTTTATAAAAATATACACCGTTTGCAATAATATCTCCGTCCTGATCCCTGCCGTCCCAATAAACTTTATTAAAACCTATCTTTAATTCCGAAGGCAGAACATTAATAGTTCTTATAAGCCTGCCTGCAACAGTAAAGATTCTAATATACAGTTCATCGGGAGCTTGCGTTCCGGTTAATTGAAATGTAAAATAGGTATCAGACTTAAAGGGATCGGGATAATTATAAACGTTACGAATACCGGACTGGTTATAAACATAAAATTCAATATGAGTGGCGGAAGAATCCGTATAGTTTCCCGAATGATCTTTAGCTAGAATGTCCAAAGTATGCCTTCCGTTGGCAAGAGCTGGCGTCCATGTTATGTCCGCTTCCGAGTGCGGATACGGAGTATAAGAAAAGTGAACATCCGGCCGGTTAAACACAAAAGGATTGTTATCGAAGATTATATAAAAATCGGCTGTGTCCAGCGGGAACGGGCTGTTGTCTTTAAGGGAAATTAATATTTTAGGCTTGGCAGAAATAATATCTCCGTTTAAGATTTTCTTTCCGTCAAATGTAATATTTAAAGAAGGATTGGTTGTATCCCTGGCAATATAAAATTTATTTGAAGCAATGTTATTGAATGTGTAAAATTCATTTGTCGGAGAATTAACTTTCGCTGTAACAGTATTATAGGAGGATAAATCACTCGTTTGAATCTGTGTGTTTAACTGCAAGGAACTATCTGCAGCAAGTGAAAATGTTTTCGAATAAAAAGCAGAATCGTCTGTGTTAAGATAAAGCTTAACGTTTGACGAATCATCTTTAGTAAGACCGTAATTATGCAAAATCAATTTAATATTTACAGGCAGACCCTGCAAAACGGTATCCGGGAAAATTGTTACGTCATTGTAGGAAATAGAAATATCCGGCAGTGAGGAATAATTTACGGTAACCGAATTCAATCTTACAGGCATAGTCCTTGAAAAGGTTGAATCGGTAAAAATAAAGTTCATTTTTAAGTATTGGTATTTTTTGCTGTTCACATTGCTTAACGAATAAGTAGCAGGCAGTTTTGTTTTAAGTGTATCCCAGTTTCTAGTTATATTATTTTGTCCTAACAGCAGAGCACTATAAGATGCACTGTTATCGAAATTCTCTACCGAATAGGAAAGGCTGTTCCACTTGCTTGCCGGACCAATAACATTTGTTGATACATTACCCGATACATCCAGATATTTTCCTTTAAATATGGAAATTTTGGGAACGAAGTTATTCCTGTAAACCGATGCATAAACAAGATTATTTTGCCAGTCGTAGCACCATGCATAATAGCCCTGGAAGGGAGTATAAGTAACCCACTCTTCTTCAAAGTAACCGTCGGAAATCCTTATTCGTCTCATAAAACCGGATTCATAATTTTCATAAGGGAACAAATATCCGTCGGCGACAAAAAATCCGGTAAAGCCCTGGTAACTCGTACTGCTTAGCCGCAAGTCCGGCTTTTCCAGTGCCCAATTTTTTGCCGGATCAAACGTCCTTAGTATATAATGATTATCACCCGTACTGTCGGCTACAGCTAAATCGTAAACGTAATTGCTATCAGCAGCAAGATAAAATGAGCCTGTCTGCACTCTTGAATCATTCACTCTTAACATTCCTTCCGGTATTTTTACTCTAACAGTGTCGCCGGTAATCCTATCAACTCTTAACAAACTGTACGGATCTCCCGTTGCTACATAAATATAACCGTCGCGAAAATAAAACATAGCATCACGGATAGGTTCATAGAAGTTCGGGATGACACCGTAATACTGCCCTTTAACCGTGCCGTCTTTGCCGGTACCTAATTTATAAATTCTAGTATAGCCCTTCCGGTTATAATTCATCGCATAATACCATATCAACCCGAAATAAATATACTTACCGTCTGTTGTAATTGCAGTCATCCCGGTTGAATCGAAAACAGAAGAGTTGGAAGAATAAACATCCTGCAGAAAAGTTTTGTTCGAAGGTCTCGGCGGCAGATAGCTTGTATTTAAAACCAAGCCGGAATCAGTAAGATTCATATTATAAACATCATACATACTCATCTGCCTGCCTGAAAAGTAATAGCCGTTAATGCCGGATTTATTAATCGAAAATGTCCGGGGCTTGCTCCAACTGCTTGAATCTTGCCCGTTATAAATTCTGGAGCGCCAGTAATAAATGCCCTGCTTTAAGTTGTTCGCTCTCCATGTTACCAGCCCGTCGGAGGCGGTTAAAGTCGGAGAGTTAATTGGTGTGTGAAAATTCAAACTAGTATCTATTTGTATGTAATATTCCAGCGAACGGGATATGTAAGAACCTATATCTGCAATTTTGAAATCCATAAAATTATTTTTAGTAGAATATCCGTCGATGGGAGATATTATGTTGGGATTGTTCAAATTAAAAACTGCAAATGAAACATCAGCCGAGTTGTCCGAGTGATCCATTTCCGGTATAATATCGGATTCATTTACTTTTGCTGTTAAGGTATAAAGGTCTGCCTTATTCGGTATCCATGTAAAATAAACCGAATCTTCCAGGGCAAAATTAGGCAATCTTTTTTGAGGAAGCTGATAAGAAGTATCCGGTGCACTTACAAATAATTGTACCGTTACCGAATCACCGGGAAAAACAACACCCAAATTCTGCACTTTTACTTTAACTTGAAGAGTATCATTAACAACAGCGCTTTCCTTTCCGGTAGAAATATCCGAACCGGTTAATCTAAAATCCGGTTTATCCGGCATTGCAAGTTTAAGCAATGGGTCTCCTAAATAAGTAAGCAAAGCGATCTGGCCTGTAGTGTATCCGGTAGCAGGTGCAATGTCTTTTATATCCTGAAAAACTTTACCGACAATATAATTCCGCTTGTTAAAAATTTGATTAAAGATTAAACCGTCCAGATAAGTTCCAACCAACCAATAAGTCAGTCCGACGTTCCCGAAGAATCCTATACTCCCTTTACCGGGTACTTTGTTAAATTGCTCGCCGAAAACATTTTGATCATCAAAATGGGCAGTATAACATGTAAGACTAAGAATAAGCGGAAGCCTGCCGCCGTTATTAAGTAAATAAATGTCGTCATTAAGAAAAGTTAAATCCCATTGATAGCCGCCGCCGTGCCCGTAAAAATTAGTAAGTACAGTACCGTTATCTATTTGCTGCCTTATTTGAGGTCCGCTTCCTTCATATTTAATAAAGTCCGGCTGATCAGGGTATCGCATAATCATTGTAGCTTTAAATCCATTCGGAACAACATAATTTTGCCTTAGTTCGTCACTTGCCAAGTTTAATCCTAATTGCTGTTCATCCTGCTGGCTTAAACCGGAAGATATAAGTAAAACATTCTGTTTCCATTGCTTTGTATTGTCTGCCGGATAATTAACAAGCTTATCGACTAAAACATTACCCTCCGCAACAGTTTCACAGGATAACCTTCCTATCGCCAGGTCGGGATGAACATCATTACCGGAAACTGCAACAATCATATTATCGCTTACACCTTCGCCGTAGACAGGCGTAAAATACGGAATAGAAGGAACAAAGTCCGGCCGGCTTGTAGTAAGCACATGTCTGTAATCATGACTCATATCCCCGAGTAGAACAACGTAAGACGGAGAAGGTTTTTGCCAGTTATAAAATGCATATTTAACAAACGCTTGAAGCGCAAAGGGATCTAAAAGCCCGTTTGAGAATTCATTATAAATTTGATTAACATAAACTATTTTAATTCTAGGATTAGGAATTGAAGTATCCGGGAAATTTGTTTGGCGGAAATTTGCAAGTCTTTCTGCTACGGATTTAAAATCCGGATTTGCAATAATTATGTAGTCAGCTCCGTTTGATGTGCTTCTTAAATCCGATTTCATACTTTTTACTATGGAATCGGGAGAAAGGAAATAATCATTACCGGCACAAAAATAATCTACCGGAGAAGATACGGTATCAACAAATAGCACAGAGTTATATTGATCATGTGGAATTAAAGGATTGGTAATTACCTTATTTTCTTGAGGAATAAATACCGTAACGGTATCTCTTTGCCAGCTATAAGTCCAATATCTGATTATACCTGTAACATTAGGCGGGCTGCTGAATTCAATATGGTTAGTGTCTGCCCTGTTATCTTTCCAGTAATCAATCTCAAACCAATTGACGGCAACTTCGTCGCTGCCTGCACTTGGGCATGCATCTCCTTTGTCAATTACTTCCAAAACATTGCCGGTCGGATAAATATGAAAGTCGTTGTTTGAAATTTTTACGGTTTGGTTAAAAGTAGCAGTATTTTGATTACTCCACATTATTGATGATATTGTTTTACCGTTAAGAACAACATAAGCTCTATGATTTAATCCGCAGCTTCCGCTGGTTGTTAATCCCTGTAACTGAACTTTAAAAGTAACATTAGCAGAATCTGTATTGAAACCTTTCATACTGTTAAAGTGATAATTAAAACCGTGTAAAACACTTCCGTTTTGCCCGGAGATATTATCCCACAGCCAGAAATCTCTTTGGTCATTAACGGCATAGCCAAGGTTTTCGAACAACGAATCTCTTTCGAAATGTAACTTTGTATAATTTGTCTGATAGCTATAATCATATTTATCGGAATAACCGTTTGTTACTTTATATCTTAATCCGGCAGAATCCGCCTGAGTTGAAAAGAAATATACATTATCATTATTATATATATTTGAAGAACAATAAGCAGTTGCAGGCGGCGGGAAGCCTACAAATTCAAAGTAATCCCCGGCATCGAAAATTCCGTTTTTATTTACATCAACAACGTACAGAGGAACCTGCTGACCGTTATTATATAATTCAAGTTTATCCAGCGGTACATCATTCATCTGGACGCCGCTTTCTATTAGCTCTTTATAAGTAATTCTATATAATCCTTTATTCTTAATATAAATCTTAAAATAATCTTTGTTGGGATTAAACCAATAAGAATTAGTTGAAAGAGTTTTATTTACCTCGTCTGATTTAATCAAACCGGTAAACTGCATTGCTTCTTTGCTGTTTACAACAGAACTTTTCAAAAATTGATTAGTCTTCGGATCATTTATCCCGGTTACCGCCTGAAGTTTGGATATCGAACTGTTCCCGAAATCAACTTCGACAACAATTTTTTTGTTGAATACTAATTCCCGCGAGACAGGATTGAACTGGAAAGGCGAGCTATTCAAAATTATTATCCTGGAATAACGGTAAAAATAATCGTCTATAATATTCGATGCTTCCGAGGGATATAATTTGTCGGAACCGTAAATCTTTTCATTTAAATCTTTAATTGAAATCGGCCTTACAACGGAATCCTGTTTAGGCAAAGGCACTATAAATTTATTTTGATAAACGGTTTTAACTACTGAAAGTATCTTAACGGAAGGATTGGAATTAACCGGCACACCGATGTGTATATAAAAAGCCGGAAGCCATGGCTCGCCCGCTTCTCCCATAGGATAGCTAAAGCCTCTTATCTTTTGGAATTCTCTTCCCGAAATAAGTGTATCAATAATGCTGTAGCTGTTCCGAAAATCAAATTCAACTTTTACATGATCAGAAGTTGATTCCAGCACCTTATAATGCTGCCCGAATGTAAATCCGGCACCTACGATAATTATGAAAAACGTATATAAGAAAAATTTCATCAATAAAATAAGGTTTTTAAATAATCCACAATCTCACTCTACAATGTAGACCTTTAAGTTTGCTGTAATAGCCATATAAAGGTGTTAAATATTTTGGAAAAAATAATAACTTCATTGTACTATTTTACTTTAATGAATCCTTGGTGACTTAGAGTCTTTGTGGCTGTTTTTTGCCACTAAGACACAAAGACACTAAGTGTTAAATATTTTAAGCGTCATTCAAAATCCACAACAAAAGAAGTCCAAAAAATATTATCATCGGTTCTTACTCCGTTTATTTTATTTCCGGAGTATGTATAATTTAAATTCAAATAATATCCGTATCCGAATTCGTATTGCAGGTTTGCGTTTAAATAATCATAAACTTCCAAATTTCCTTTTAGAAGATAAGAATACTTAGAAGAATAAACGGATAAATTGTTTAAAAAATTACCGCCGAAATTTTCTATCAAATCCCCGTTCTTATCGTAAATATTATTCCCGTGAAGAGAATGACTATAACGAACATTTAAATTTAATCTTGAATTAACCCTATAATTTATTTCGGCAGAAACCCTGGCTGAATTCGGCTGCAGGTTTGTTCCGAGAAGATAACCGTTGCTTGAATATGTTAATGCTTCGCCAATGCCCGGATGCGAAAACATATATGGTCTAATCTGCAGGTATTCAAGCTTTAACGTCAAATCCTCCGGCATAATCGGACTGGTGGTCATAACACCTACCTGCCACTCATTCCCGTTGTTGCTTCTTGCCCATTCGCCTTTAAACAAGTATGTAAAATTTATATCATCAAAAATAATTGATGAACTAACTTCCAGCCCGTTCATTATTTTATCCCTTCCGTCAAAGGCAAGAAAAGAATTGTCCAGGTCGTTCATGGAACGCTGTGCCGACTCCCAAAACAAAAACGGGTTTAAGTATGCAAGTTCAAAGGGTCTGTCGGAATAAATTATCATTTGAGTAATTCCAAATGACAGCGACGGGTTAGCCTGGTAACCCATTCTGCTTATAGCTACATACTTAGCTAATTTGTATTTAACATTTCCAACAAGTGAATCCACATATTGTATGATAGGCTTCTGTACAAGCCAGCCGTGAAGAAAATCGTATCTGAATTTTTTATAAGATATACCGAATCTAACAAAATCGAATAAAGGCGGGTTATCTGAAAGGATTGTTCTATCTATATAACCGTTCCCCCAAAGTACTCTTTCCCTGCCGAGTTCCAAATTTACTATTCCTTTCCTAAGTCTTAAGTAACCTTGGGTTTCATCAAAAAAATTAATATCAGTATGATTAAAAGTAAAGCTTTGTTCAACTCTCGGATCAATCCTTGCAACTTCCCTGCTGCCGAATACGGCGGCATTTGTTCCCTGGAGATAAAATCCGAACCAGTTATCGTAGCTGCCGTGAATAATTCCTCCGACATTTATAAACGAACTGTTATCTTTATACAAACCTGAATAAATATATTTACCTTCCAGCACCGGATCAATATAAAAAGAAATTGCCGTATCGCGGTATGAGTACAAATGTTTTTCAGTATCGGAAAAAAGCTTCTCACCGAACTGCGACGGGAAATTATGGAATAAATTCTTTTTGCTTTGATTTAATTCCGTCATTCCGAATTTTTCTTCCATTCTTTTTAAGAAATTCAAATCGGTGCGGGTAAGCTTAGCTTTGCTGCTGTCTATTTGAATTAGGTCATTCATAACCTGCCGCCTGGAAAGAGGAAGGATAACATCATCATAATTCTTTAATATACCCTCCACCTGCATTTGCTTTAAGAACCTGTAAACCGGATGACCAACCGGAACATTTTCTACCTGCGCAAAAGTCATTACGGACAGCCCCAAAAATAAAACAACTTCAACATAAATATGTTTGAAAGGTATAAAAAGAATTTTCATTTACAGTTATGCTTTAGAACCGGAATCTGCAGTAAGAGATATTGGTGAGGTATTAATGCTTTCCGTATCAAACTGATCGATTTTGTTAGAAGGATTAAAATTCGGGACATAATATTTTAATATCGATATCCAATCTTCTTTAGTAGAATAATCAAGCAGGTTCTTAAATTCCTCAACCATAGTATTTATCGAATCTTCATTATGCATACAAACAAGACGGGATTTAAATATTTTTTCATGAGGAGTGGCAATAACTCCTTCTTCCGCAGTAAGCATTTCTTCGAAAAGTTTTTCACCTTCCCGAACTCCCGTATATTCTATCTTCACATCTTTACCGGGAATTAAATTATTTAACAATATAAGATCGTGTGCAAGGTCGACTATTTTAATCGGTTCGCCCATATCCAGAATAAACACATCACCGTTTTTACCGGTTGCGGCAGCCTGCAGCACCAATGCTACGGCTTCGGGAATAGTCATAAAATATCTCTTCATATCCGGGTGAGTAATTGTAATAGGCCCGCCGTTTTTTAATTGCTCAATAAAAATCGGTAGTACGCTCCCCCGGCTTCCAATAACGTTACCGAATCTTACCGCAACAAAATTAGAACTGCTGGATTTTCCTACGCCGGTAACGATATACTCGGCAATTCTTTTAGAAGCTCCCATAATACTGGTCGGGTTAACCGCTTTGTCCGTAGAAATTAAGATAAAGTTCTCTACCCCGTAAGCACTGGCAGCAGACGACAAAACATGAGTCCCGATAATATTTACACGTACTGCTTCCTCCGGGAATCTTTCCATTACAGGTACATGCTTGTATGCGGCGGCATGAAAAACAACATCCGGCTTAAAATCATTAAACATCCTGTCTACTTTATCTTTGTTGGAAATGTCGCAGAGGTACATTTTTATTTCGCCGTTGTTGTACATTCTCTCCAACTGAAGATTCAGGTCGGCCAGATCGCTTTCGTTTACATCAACAATTGCAATTTGTTCGGGATCGTAATAAGTAACCTGCCTTGCAACTTCGCTGCCTATGGAACCGGCAGCACCGGAAATAAGAACTCTTTTATTTTTTATATAGCCGGTAATAACTTTAGTGTTTATGGAAACTGCCTGCCTTCCGATAAGATCACTTACATCAATATCACGTATATCGTTTACTCCTACCGTAATTGTGTTGGAGCTGTCGTTTATTGTTGAAATAACTTTTATATCGTTAACACCTGCTTCTTTTGCAATATTTAAAATCCTGCGATGAAAATTTCTATCTGCGGAAAGTACGGATATTAGGATGGAATCTATTTTATACTTCCTAATAATATCCGGCAGTTCGTTTATGGTACCTAGAACTCTTATTCCCTGATAATATAAAAATTGTTTAAACTTATCATCATCAATAAAACCTATTATATGGAACTTCCTGGTTTCGCTTCTATTTATATCTCTAAGAAGCTGCTCGCCGCTGCTGCCTGCACCAATAATTAATGTTCTTTTTAAATCGGCATTACGTATGCTTTGCCTCATTACTTCCAGGTACATCCTTTTGGAAATTTTTATGCCGGAAGAAAATAAAAAGCTGAAGACAAGATCGATTAAAAGTATAGTTTTGGGGAAAGGCGAAAATACTTCTATGTTAAATCCGAAAATAAAAATGAAAAGTATACCGTTGCTTAGGAGGCAGGCTTTAGCAATATTTGCCAGGTCTTGTAACGAAACGTAACGCCAAGAAATATCGTACAGCTTAAAGTAATAAAAAACCGAAATCTTTATTACAACAAAAGTTAAAAGCACAATGTAAAAATATCCGCTGAATAATATAATGGAGCTTTCATCTTTTATGGAAATTGCAAGTATTAAAGACGAAACAAATGCAATAATATCGAAAAAGATAAATGTAATTTTTCTTAAAAAATTGGAAGGAGAAACAAAAATCGAAGCTTTGTTGTTCATATAATTAGCCCCTTAATTGTATTAAAAATTATTTTCATATCCGTTAAAAAGCCGATTTCATTCAAATATTTTTTATATAATACAATTTTATTTGGAAGTATTTCGGTTAAATAAGTACTCTCTATGTTGCCTTCTTTTAGTAAGACCGCCTCGTTTTTATATTTAACGGAAGCGAAATCCGTTATACCGGGCTTTATTTTTAAAATACTCGAATAATCATCTTTGAAATGATTTGCGTACTTAAAAAGTTCCGGCCTCGGACCAATAATACTCATATCTCCTTTAATAACATTAAAGAACTGGGGAAGTTCATCTAATTTAAATCTTCTTAAGAATTTGCCGATAGCGGTAATTCTTTTATCATTTCCCGATGATATATCCGGTCCCAAATTTTGAGCTTCCCTAACCATTGTGCGGAATTTAATTATTTTAAACGGCACCCAATTTTTTCCCATTCTTTCCTGTAAAAAGAAAATAGGCGTACCTGAACTTAGTAATATTACAAAAGAGATTGCAAAGTAAAAAGGCAACAATAATAATATTGCTATTATTGAAATTACCACATCCAAAATTCTTTTTACAATGCCGTACATTAAAATAACATTTTTATTTGATTCTAGCAGAATATTATTTTTTAAATTTATTGGTTAACATATTTAAGCTGCTTGCAACTCTTTCTATCTGAGCATCCGTCATTCCCGGCCAAATAGGCAGCGTAATAATTCTCGGATATATATGCTCCGAGACCGGGTAATTTTTTATATCCGGATTTAATGTCTCTCTGTAATAAGGATGCCTGTACAAAGGAATAAAATGAACACTTGTACCAATTCCAAGATTTTTCAGCTCTTCAATTATTTTTGAACGGGTTACGGTTAAACTTTCAGTTTGAAGAAGAACCGGGTAAAGATGATATGAAGGTTCAACTTCCTCTCCGTATTTATAAAGCTTAATTAAAGTATTGTCTGCAAAAAGAGAATTATATTTTTCAAAGATATTTTTTCTTTCTTCACGCATCAAGTCTATTTTTTTAAGCTGAGCTAGACCTAATGAAGCCTGGATATCCGTAAAATTATATTTGTAGCCGGGTGCAACTACTTCATAGTACCAGGAGCCCTCATCGGAATATCTTTTCCATGCATCGCTGTTAATACCGTGCAGCCGCATTATTGAACAGCGCCGTGCTATCTCTTCGTTATCCGTACAAATCATTCCCCCTTCACCTGCGGCAAGTGTTTTGGTTACATAGAAACTGAAGCATGTTGCATCCCCAATAGTACCGATAGTTTTCCCTTTGTACTTAGCAGGGAGTGAATGTGCCGCATCTTCAATAATTCTTAAATTATGTAATTCGGAAAGTTCTAATATTGCATCCATATTACAAGGGTTGCCGCCGTAGTGCACCGGGATAACCGCTTTTGTTTTGTCGGAAATATTTTTTTCGATCTCTTCCGGGCTAATATTAAAAGATTCTTTATCGACATCAACTATTACAGGTTTTGCTTTGAAATAACAGACAATTTCTGCGGATGCAGTAAAAGTAAAGGAAGGTACAATAACTTCATCTCCTTCTTTAAGTCCCATTGCCTCCAGAGCAAGATGAGCGGCTGCAGTCCAGGACGAAACCGCAAGCGAAAATTTTGCGCCTATGTATGAACGGAATTCACTTTCAAACCTTAAAGTCTTAGGGCCTGTAGTCCACCACCCGGATTTGACGGTATCAACGACTTCATTAATTTCATCATCCGTTACCAACGGTCTATGGAACGGTATGTAATCATTTTTCATCATTAAAATTATAAAACCATAAATATCAAATCAGTTTAATAGTAAATTGGTTTTCTAATCCAGCAAAGCACATGAGTTCTCATAAATGGAAATAAATTTAATAAATTATAAAAATTGGGATTTATTCTTATTACAAGTCTTGCAACCGGAGGAGCAAGAGTAACTTTCCATACCTTTATTTGATTAGAGGGGAAAAAGCTTTTTAACATTTTAACAGGAGCTCCTTTTACGTCTTTATTTTGAGGATTATTATAAATAAAGTCATACCACAAAATGCCGCCCTCCGGTTTTACTAATTTCCACATTTTATTTGATAATTTCAATTTCAATCCGTCATCCAATATTAAACTAAACACTGTTGATTGAAAAACAACATCATAAGTATTTTCAAGCAAATTTAGTGCCGCCGAGTTTCGCTCATATATTTATATTATTTGTTCCAATCCTTTATTAAAAACCGATTCCAAAAACTTGTTCGCTAATTTTTCATAGCTGTGAAATCTAGTTACATATTCTCTACCTGCTAATCCAATTTTTTCTCTTTCTTCTTGAGTCATTTGAAACAATTGAATTATTGCTTCGGCAATAGCATTTGTATTTTCGGCCTCAACGGTAATACCGCAGCCTGCTTCGGTAACCAAATCATTACCTGCATTTATTGCCTGAATAACCGGCTTACCGGCCGTCATATAATCAAGCAGTTTATTAGGACTAACTCCAAATCTGAATATAGGTTTATTCTGCAAGCCGATAAAAAGGACATCCATTTTCTCAAGAATGTTTGGAATTGCATTTCGAGATACAGGTTCCATAAAAATTACATTGGAAGAATTTAATGACTCTGCAAGTGAAATTAATTTTTCCTTTTCCGGGCCGTCGCCTATAAGTATTAATTTAATCGGCAAATGTTTCACCTTAGACGCTGCTTTAATGAATGCATCCAGCGCATTTGCTATACCGTGTGCACCGGTGTAGGCAATTAAAAATTGTCCGTTATTTTTTAGCTCCAACAGTCTTTCAATTTTATCAACAGTAATATTTTGTTCATTATGCCAATCCTCAATATTAATACCATTTGGAATATAAATAAATTTATCTTTTTTAAGACCGTGCTGCTCCATATAACTTAGAGCATTAGGAAGAATAGAAACAACTTTATCTGAATTCCTGTAAGCAAAATTTTCCGCTAACTGAAACAATACAATCAGAGGATGATATTTAGACATACCGCCTAGTTCTATTAAGGAAAGAGGCCATAAATCGTGAACTTCATAAACAAGAACTGCTCCCGTTTTTTTAGCCAACCGGTATGCCGGGTAAATATCAAGCGGATAAGTTGATGAAGCAATAACAATATCCGGACTAAATTTCTTTTCGAAAAAATTAGAATACCTAAATAAACTGGTTACAAAACTAATTATATTAATAAATCTTTTTACGCCATTACCCTTATAACGGGGAGATTTTATCCAGCAATAATTTATTTCGTTTATTACTTCCGATGTAATCTTAGTTTTGACATCCGGCTGCACAATCCTTACATGAGAAAATGAAGAAGCAGCAATGCATACATTGTTCCCTTTTTTTACCCATTCTTTGGCAAAATAATACGGACGGTATTCCATGCCGTGTTTCTCGGAACCGGCATAATGATTTATAAGAAAAATATTCATTAATAAAAAATAAGCAAAGACATTTTCAATTTTTTCTAAAAATATTTTACTAAATGAGGTAAATTCATCGGATAATGTAATAAGGTCAAGTTCTTTGATATCAGATTTGTTACTAAGGTTTGAACTTAAGGCTAATCAGCCTCCGACTGAAAATAATGGATAAGGTCTTGACTAGACATATTATGATAGCCTTATTAAATGAATCAACCTTAGTAACTTACAATATCATACACTTTTACCTTATTACTTTATTCAATGTACGAACTCCTGGTTAAATTACTCTAAACTCATCTGATAAAATTTCTAAACTATTGATATTCCTATGTAAAAGAATTCTTTGAATGATGTTTAGATTGATTTTGTCATGAGCATTAAAGCTATATTAAGTCATAATAATTTTTATATCCTTTCACTTCGATACCTCGGAATAGATTTTTAGAATACTTTTAAAATTATTTCCAATATTGAAATCTTTTTCAACTTTATTGCGTCCGTTCTTACCTAAATTTATTCTAAGATTTTTATCCAGAATAAGTTTTTCAATTGCAGATACTGCTTGTTCAATATTTTCTTTTTCTACTACGAATCCCGTAATATTATTTTCAACAACTTCGGGTAAGCCGCCCACATTAGAAACAACAACAGGTTTGCCGCATGCAGATGCTTCAAGTACCGATACGCCGAAACTTTCATTTAAAGAGAGATATACTTCAATATCCATCATATTATGGTACGAATTGATTTCCGAATATTCGACCGCACCGGTAAATTTTGTTACATTCGATAAATCCAAACCACCGACTAATTTTTTCAGTTTATCTTCTTTTGTTCCTCCACCCACTATTAGTAGTTTCAAAGGAAGATTACCATATTTTTCGTTTAACAGCTTAAATGCTGTTATCAAATATTCTATACCATAAATATCTTCCAAAGCCTTAACTGTTCCGATAACTAAATCATCTTTATTAAAAAATTTTTCTTTATTATTATCAGGCCGGAAAATGTTCATGTCTATTCCGAATGGAGTAACTTCAATATCTTTACCAGTATATTTTTTAACATCCCTTGCTAAAGTGTTACTCGTTGCCAAGATTTTTTCAGCTCTTTGCAATATGAATTTAAAAATCATTTTATGAATAACACTTTTATAAGGAAATTCATTAACGTCTGAACCATAAACTGAAATTATTAATGGATGAAATCCGCTTAACGCTCCAAGCAGTCCGTAGCTGGTTGCATAATGTGCATGAATTATATCCGGTTTAAATTCTTTAATTAGTTTTTTAATAGAGGGTAATGCTTTAATATATTTTATTTTACTTAAGCTGCCGTCGCTTTTTTCGAAAATATCTTTATCAATGTTTATTGAAGAAATATAAAAATTTTCTATTCCCGAATAATTTTCAATATTGAATTCTCTAAGACCAAACAGATATATCTCAACTCCGTTAGCACACAAATGCTTAACCCATTTAATTGTATGCGCCGAGCCCGGGTCGGCAAGCATTAATACTTTCATTTATAAATCTATAATTCAATCAATTTATTTTTTAATACAACCAGATTTTCATAAAAGAAGATTACTACGATAAATAAAATCCAGAACGGCAGGTCTCTAGTAATCCAGCCGTTTGTAAATAAGCCGGTTGACTCGAAAAAAGATCTTGCTACAAGACCAATTCCCGAACCGGTAATAGAAATCATTACAATATACCAATATTTGTTTCCCCGAACAGCAGCAAGAACTTTAGCGCATAAATAGAAAAATATTACAATTAAAGCTATTGCTGCAATGAATCCTAGAAAACCTGTTTCCGAAAATCTATATAGAAAAAAATTATGAGCCTGCCCGGTACCGGCCTCAGTATATACCCATTTTATTTGGGATGCGGTCCAGCTTCCGAACATAACAGGCATATATTTGTACATATAATATTTAAACATTCCGGGTCCGCAGCCAAACAGGAAATGATCCTTAATAATTCCGAATGCAATATCCCATAGATAATACCGTGTATTCTGTAAAACCCTTCCCGCCCGGATGAATATTCCGATAATATCTATTATCCTCGGAAATATCGCAATAATTAATACCGAAAAACCAGCAACAGAATAGAAAAGCTTCTTAAATAATTTCCAATTTAGTTTGGTAATTATAAAAATAGAGCTGAAAAATACAGCAAGAAACGCCGCTCTGCTGTTGGTTAATAGCAGAGCTGTTACTTGAATTATTAAAGTAACCGTAAGAAATGTTTTTATTTTCAATTCTTTAAATTTTTCATAAAATAACAAAGCAAGATTAATAGAAATGGTAATTGCAAATATTCCTCCTGCTGCCGCTACATTATGATAAAATCCCCCCTCATGCACCAAACCCTGCAATTCAAAAATTGTTATTTCGTTGCCAACAGAAAAAAAGAAATATATGATAACCGTACCTAAAATTATTCCTGCCGCAAGTAAAAAATACAAATATAATTTAACATCTTTAACGGTTCTTATAAAACTGTAAAAAATATACATCATAATTAAAAATGCAGAAGTCCTTAAAATTTCAACAATACTTATTAAAGGCTTTGATGAAAAAATTGTAGAGATTACAAGCGAAAAAATCGTATAGAGAATTAAATTCTGAATTAGAAAAGGAACATTTTTATATATGGTAAATTTTAATCCGTATTCTTTAATGAACATATAGACTAAAATTAAATAGCCCGCAATGTTTATAAAAATTCTCAATTCCTCACTTATATCACTGGTTATTACCAGATAAGCAACAATAAGTATCGGCAGGATATATTTATCATCGACGGCAAAAGAAATTAATAAAATTAAACCTATGATAATTCCAATCCAGGCATAAGGCAACAGCATTGTTGCAGCTAAAGCAAGGCCTAAAGAAATAAATATATATTGTTTTTCTATATGTAAGAATTCAAAATTCAAAATATATTAAAGCTTTAATCGGTCCGGTTAATATTTCCAAAATTTTTTTTGTAAAATAAGTAAATTCTATCCATAACTTCTTCCACAGTTATTGAATCAATAATTTTATAAGTAGAATCTTTTCTTCCTGCATCTCCGGGGCCATACTGTTCATTATATTTGGGCGAATATTCATTTTCCTTAAAAATATATTCATGATGTTCTCCGTACGGAAGACTGAACCTTGGATTTGTCGGTCCGTAAATAGTAAATGTAGGAATACCAAGAAGGCTTGCAATATAAACAGCACCGGAGTCGCATCCGATTACAATTGATGCACCTTTAATTACATCAATCATATCGGAAATTTGATTTGATATTATTACGTTGATATCCTTCGATTTAAGCAAAGATTGCTTTTCTTCATCAATCCGGTTTTCCGGGAGAATAAATTTACATTTATGGGTATCGCTAATTAAACAATATAAATTTACAAAATTATTAAAATTCCATTCCTTAGCTTTCCATCCGGCAAAAGGATGAATTAAAATATATCCTTCTTTATTTATATGCTTTCCAAAATATTTTAGTTCATTATCATTATCTACTTTTATAAGGAGTTTAACTACATCCAAATACATATCCATAAGGTGCGGAGTATTTCTTTTAGGAATATAATCAGAATAAATGTTTTTAAAATACCCATCGCCAAATCCGACAATTTTCTTAGCACGGTTATTAAATATTAAGGATGCCGAATTAATTCCTCCGGTAAGATCGATTATAGTTCCGGCATGACATTTTTTTACTTTCCCTCTGCCGGCAGAATTTGCTATTCTTCCGTTTAAATGAAAGTCTTCCTTTTTTAAGAATAAAGTTTTTAAATCATTAAATATAAGATCATATATTTTTTTTGAATCTTCATAGCAAACTATAGTTATATCAACATCAAATCTTCTTTTTAATGCTTTGATTGATGGCACTGTAAAAACAGTATCTCCAAGTTTATGAAGTGAAATTACTATGATATTATGATCTTTAATTGCATTTAATTTTAATATACTTCTAATTGAGACAAAAAAGATTGAAGTTAAAAAACGTATAAATCGATCTATTAAAGAATTCTTTTTTATATAATTTGAAAATTCTATCAAATAAGTTCCATCAATAAAAAAATATTATGATAAGTTTATTAAATTTTTATTAGTACTTTTTACGGGCAGTACAAATTAGATTTTGAGTGAGTATTTTATCCCAATCACCCGATTCAATAATCCGTATTGAATTAAAAACAACCTTTATCAACTTCCATAATACGGCCCTTATAAATCCGGTTAAATTTACAGAAACAGGACAAGTTTCATAAAAATTAATTTCATCAAAACCCATAAGTTTCAATATTTGAAACAGGGAATTTGGATTAAAAATCGTAAGGTGAGTTAAATCTCCGTATATATATTTTTGTGGAGCTATTCCCTGACCATTTGGAGTACGTATAATTATAATTCCATTCTTATTCATAATTTTATTTATTCCTTCGAATAAATCCGGCAATTCATTTTTTTCGAAATGTTCAATAAAATCCAAGGCAAAAACAATATCATATTTTCTATCTTCTTTAAAGAATTCAAAAACATTCTTAACCTCAACATTTAATCCCTTTAGTTTAGCTTTTTTAATTTGTTGTTCCGAAATATCAATTCCATAAATGTTATTAAATCCTTCTTGTTTAAGAAATTGCAAAAAGTAACCAGAGCCGCAACCAAGCTCTATTATTTTTGAGTCTTTATTATAGCTTTTTAACAAATGTAAATATCTTTTTCTGTAGGTCCTATAATCTGAAATTATATTTGATGTATCTTCATTACCAACAAATTTTTTAAAGTTTGAATCGTACCAATCATAGAAATTTGTTCTGAAATCATTGTCGGTAAAATTTTTACTGTCCATATTAATATATTTTTATTTGAATTAATGATTATACAAAATATCTTTTTATAATTAATTTAATTTCTTTTCATATTAAATGGATCCATTGTATTGAAAGCATTCCCGAATAGTTTTATCGCGCCGTGATTAATTAATTTAGCATTGAGTAAGTAAACAACAATAAAAACTGCTAATCTAAAAAAACCGTTTAATGCAAAAGGGCCGAATAGATTTTCCGGCAGTATAACTACGGAAATTATAAAACTGATAAAGCCATTAATTATATCGAAAGAAAATTCCCTCATAAAATATACTATTTTAAATTTCAGTTTATAAGATATAACTATAATACTCGCAAAAAAGAAGAACAAATAACTTAGAGTAGTACTAATTGCAAGGCCGTTTTGAAAGTATTCCCTAACCAGTAAGAAATTTGCGGCCACTTTTACTGCACAGCCGGAAATTGTAATTGCCAGAAGTATTTTAATTAAATTAGCTCCGTAAAGTAATTTATTCATAACTACATAGGTAGAATAAAACACTAAGCTGATTGAATAATACTTTAGAACTTCAAAAGTCATTTGAGTTGCGTTGGTGTTAAATTCTCCCCGCTGAAATAAAATTTTTATTAATACATTTCCGTAAAAAAATAAAATTAAACTAATTGGAATAAACATGAAAAGATTTATACGGAAAAAATTGTCTAACTTATTTTGAACATCATCTTTAAGGTTTGAAATTAGCGATTGTGAAAAGCTCGGAAAAATTGCCGTTGAAACTGCCGCAGATATTATTGCCACGGGAAGAAGATAAAGGTTCATTGCATAATTTAGTGAGGCAATTCCTCCCTGCTGCACCGAGCCGAAAAAATATCTGTCAGCCAGTAAATAAATCTGACCCAATGCTTCTATTAAAATAGTTATGACAAGTGAATTATTTATTATGCTTCCGGTTCTGCTCCCTTTTATAAATGTAAACAAATTAAGTTTAATTTTATTAAAAGATTTAACCAAAAGAAAAGTTAATTGAGCAAGACTTCCGACAACATAACCAATAGGAATTGTGTATACGCCTGCTTTAGTCGAAAATATTACAACCAGTAAAATAATAGCGATGTTCAGAAAAAGCTGGGAAACCGCCGGCGATTTGAATTCAAATTCAGACTGTAAATATGCAGCTAATACTGCAAATGAAGAGTTTATCGGAATTGTTAATATAAAGATTCTGAAAACATTAAGAGTCGTGCTAATCTCTACTGCAGATGTTGATTGGAGATAAAGTTTTACAATAAAACCGGAAAGTATATATAGGATAAATGCAAGTAATAAACCGAGCCCGGTAAAAGTCCAAAATGTTGAATTAGCAAATGAACGGCTGTCTGCGGAAGATTCATTTTTTATTTTGTTATAATTCGGAATGAAATAATTTTGGCCGAGATATAAAATAATTGTGTTGATTGTAAGCGGCAGAACAGCTCCGACCAGGTAAAGATTGTATTGTGTATTCAAGCCGAAGAAACCGGCAAATACAACTTCCCTAATTAATCCTAGCCCTTTTCCGATTAAACCTACTGCGGTAATTAAGATGGATGCCCCTGCTACCGTAGAAGTGAATTTTTTCCCGGCCATTAAATGTTAAAACTTGTTGTTAAATAAATTTTTATAGTGTTGTAAACGGGCAAATTTCATCTTTCATTTCTTTTTCCTCGTCTTAAAGTCACTTTCAAATATTTCAATGCCCGGTTCATATACTAATAATTTAATTGATATTACCTTAGCAGCTTTTTAATTTCATCATTATTAAATCCGAACTGCCGGAAAATGCGCAGTACATAAGGCGGAGATAGTTCATTCGCACCCATATCGATTGGAACAACTCACTTTTTGCCTTCATAATAACGAACATACAGTTTATGATCCCCTTTACCTTCTCGTAAAAAACTACATCCCTCTAATTTTAGAATCCGGATAAGTTCCTTCGGTTTAAGTGACGAAATATTTTTAGGCATCTACTGCCCTCAATTCATAATGCTCTAACGTAGGTTCTATTCCTTCGACTGTGAGAAATTCATGAAGTTCTCCAATTGAAACCGAAACTTTATAAACATCTATTTCTTGTTCCCTGTATTCTTCAAACGATTCTATTGCTTCTTTTAATTTTTTGATGGCTTCTTCTTTGGATACTCCTTGTCCCACTAATCCGTTTTCTAAGCAAAGAGCAACCCAGTATACTCCACTCTTTCTTAAAACCGTTGTATAAAAATTCTTTGCATTCATTCCTTACTCCTAACGTGATAATCCAGCCTTTTATTTGAATATATCCTAATATTAAATTATATAATAATCAAAAGTGTAAAAAAATCAAATGTTAAATCGCTTACTTAATTACTTCTTTAAAATATTCAATAGTAATCTTTAATCCAGAATTTCTATCAACTTTCGGTTCCCATCCTAATATTTTTCTTGCCTTGGTTATATCAGGCTGCCGAACTTTCGGATCATCTTCCGGCAAATCTTTATAAACTATCTTACTTTTTGTTCCTGTAATTTTAATTACTTCTTCAGCAAATTCTTTTATTGAAATTTCATCGGGATTACCAATATTAACAGGGTCGGTTTCATTCGATGTAAGAAGCTTAAAAATCCCGTCAACAAGATCAGATACGTAACAGAAACTTCGTGTTTGTGAACCATCGCCGAATACTGTTATATCTTCGCCTCTTAATGCCTGTCCAACAAATGCCGGTAAAGCCCTTCCGTCATCAAGTCTCATGCGTGGACCATAAGTATTAAAAATTCTTACAATACGGGTATCCACTCCGTGGTAACGGTGATATGCCATTGTAATTGCCTCGGCAAACCTCTTTGCTTCGTCGTACACACCGCGCGGACCTATCGGATTAACATATCCCCAGTAATCTTCCGTTTGCGGGTGTACCTCCGGATCGCCGTAAACTTCGGAAGTTGATGCTAGCAAAACTCTAGCCTTCTTTTCTTTGGCAAGGCCAAGTACTTTGTGCGTTCCGAGCGAGCCTACTTTTAATGTTTGAATAGGAAGTTTTAAATAATCAATCGGGCTTGCAGGTGAAGCAAAATGCAGGATATAATCTATTCTTCCCGGAAGAAAAATATAATTTGTTATATCGTGTTTTACAAAAGAAAAATCTTCATTGCCTGCTAAGTGTGCAATGTTATTTATATTTCCAGTAATAAGATTATCAACACAAATTACTTTAAATCCTTCTTTTAAAAGTCTATCACATAAATGCGAGCCTAAAAATCCTGCTCCGCCCGTAACAACTGAAACCGGTTTATACAATTTTAATTTTCCTTTCCTTCTTTTTTATAATTATAAGTATTTCGTTCGCCGACAACAAATATTAAAGACATTAAAATGAATACAAAAACTCCGCCTATAATTGAAGAAAAAACCGTTCGAGGAGATGATGGTCCTAAAGGCGGTATTGCCGGATCAAGAACCTGAACTGTAGGAATATCCTTGCTCTCCTGAATTTGTTCTTTATAGTATTCCTGCTGCAGCATTGAATAAACTTCATTTTGAATTTTAACTTCACGTAATAAATTTGCTAATTGTTTGCCGAGTTCAGGCGCTTCGTTGAAAGTAATTAAATAATCCCTGCTTCCCATTTCCATTTTGGAATATTGATCTTTCAACTGTTTAAGCTTTTCTTTAAGTAACATTAAATATTTATTATCCGTCCGCAAATTCGGTTCTACCATTCCGATTTCAATTTCGGTTTTCATAATTTCCGATTTTATTTTGGCTGCCGCATCGATGGCTGCATTTACCTGTTCCGGTAATGAAACCGCTTTATTCTTTTGTTGAAATAACATTAAGGCATTTTCAACCGAATCAAGTCTCATTTTTGTCTGCTTTAATTGATTGCCTATAAATATCCTGGTATCTTTTGCTTTGGAACTTAATTTTTCCCGGTTGATTTTATCTAAAGCTTCAACAAAATTATTTGAAAGAGAAGCAGCTAGCCTTCTTACAGAATCTGCCTGATTGGTAAAGAAAGGAAACAGTGAAGTGGATACGTTTACACTTAATGAAATAATTCTTTCCTTGGAAACACTTACGTTTAAATTTTTATCCAGTTCACCTGCAGCCTTATAAATATTTTTTTTGCCGTAAAAGCTTTGCAGGTTATCTTTCTTTACTACGTAAATTGCTGCAGAACGACTTTTCAAAATCTCCATATAAAGTTGAGAGTTGGCGCCTGTATTACTTCCCATCATTAAATCTGAAAAGTTCTGTCCACCCAGTATACTTGCAAAACCGTTAAGATGGGAACTTCCTTCCGGAGGTAAAACCGTAACATCTGCACGGTAAGTCCACGGATAAATAAAAAATAAAATTAAGAAGATAAAAATTGTTGACAGGACAGTAACTTTTATAATCTTAGCCCTGTTAAAAATTATAATATTTAAGATATCGTGATATGTCACCTTTTATTTCCTTGTTGCTACTATAATTGCAACTGTTGCAGCTATTATTGATGCAAATTGCCCGACAACCTGCAGAGCATTAGTAAAGACATCCCAAAATCTTGGCGGCGGCGGTTCCTCCGGAACCCATATTGTATCACCGGGATTTAAGGAATCAACTTTATCGGCATCTACCCATTCACCGGATGTGGCCCTAATAACTCTTACATGGTTGGTTTCTGCTCTCCATCCGAAACCTCCGGCTAATCTTAAATAATCCTTAACCGTAAGTCCTTTATGATAAATAATATTTCCCGGATTAACTACCTGCCCGAGCATAATAACATAATTTTTTATTTCCGGGACATTGATAACATCTCCCTTTTTTAAAATAATATCTTCACTTTTATTATGATTCTTAAAAAGCGCAACAAAGTTTACAACAACTTTACCCACCCGCTGGATTGATTTTGCTTTAAAGTATGCATACTCATCATCGCTCATATCTTTTCGTTGCATATTTTTCAGCATTTCATATTCCGGATCAAATTTAATTTTTCCGGTTGAACGGGTAATACTTGCATCTTCTAATGAAGCATCTTTTAGAAAACCGCCGCATTCTTTTATTATGTCGGTCAATGTGGTTTTACCCTGTATAATTTTATAATAACCGGGATATTTAACCCATCCTGTTACTTCAACATAACGGTCGATATAATACAAAGGAATTTGACGCACAATTACCATATCCTGGTTTTCCAATGTTATTTTATTAGTTTCCAATTCTTTGTAAGAATAAAAATAACTTTTTTGTAATTTGCCGCCGGGCTGGAACCTAACAATTTCAATGGAATCTTTTTCGGCTTTGCTTAAAAATCCTCCGGCAAGTTTTATAAAATCGGTTATCGTTTCATTTTTTATAAATTCATAAACACCGGGATATTTTACTTCACCTCTTATGGATACTACTTTATCAACTTTATCCACATATACAATATCACCGTCCTGAAGCAAAGGATTATCTGCTTTGTTGCCGAATCTTAAAAACTTTAGAAAATCATAATACTTTGCCTTGCCGTCCCTGCCGGTAATCTTCATATCTCTATAATCGGAGGTTTTTGTTAAGCCTAATGAATTACCGATCAGGTCTATAAGTCTGGAATTACCGGCCATAATATAGGAGGAAGGTTTTTTAACATCACCGATAAGCGAGACTTTTATTTTTCTAAATCCAACCAGCGAAACAAATACATCTACATTTTTATAATATTTATCTATTGCAGCTTTTATATCTTGTTTGGCTTTAATTAAATTATCGTTTTGAAGATTTACCCCGCCGACTTTTGGAATAAATAAATAATCCTGCTGGTTAATAATTAAATTTAAATTGATATCCTGCATTCCGCTTATAGAAACAAATAACTTATCGCCCGGACCAACAATATATTCGTCAGGATCTACACTCCCTTCCGAGCCGGCTAAGTAGAAATTTTGTGCAGCGGTAGAATCCTTGTTTTCCGCAAATGATCTTTCCTGGTAATTCGGAATCATTTGCGCATGCAATGACTGAAATGCAAGC
>JBJKQP010000020.1:0-16963 GCA_046705105.1 Ignavibacteriaceae bacterium
TGAATTTATCACTTTTCAATAAGCCGGAATTATATTTTGTTTTTCCGGAACGGATCGCTTTGAAAGAAGAATCGTTTGATTGAGAAAACCCCGGTTCTATGAAAAGCAAAAATATAAACGGCAGTAAAATTATCCTTTTGTTCAACGGCAAAAATATTTTTATAAAAGTATACTTGAAAATAAATAAATTTTGAAATAAAGTAATTATATAATATTTTATATATGAATAATAATTATTTATTTCACGTTAGAATAAATCATTAACTAAATTAAAGGAAAAGCGCTATGGCAGATGCAAAACCTATGACCAAATCTCAAATACTGGACCATCTAGCAAAGAAAACCGGAGCAACAAAAAAGCTATCCGGTCAGTTTTTGGATGAGCTGGTTACGTTAGCTCATAAAGAAGCAAAAAAATCTTTCGTTATTCCCGGACTGGGAAAACTGCTTGTTGTTAACAGGAAAAAAAGAGTTGGTAGGAACCCTGCCACAGGCGAAACTATGGTTATTCCTGCAAAGAAAGTACTTAAATTTAGAATCGCAAAAGCAGCTAAAGATGCTGTTATGCCTCAGAAAAAATAGTTTGGGTATACACTGAAAGTCCGTCAACAGGCGGACTTTCTAAATTTTATAGCGGGAAATCCTGAAGCAGTTTCAACTTGTTAGTCAAAATTTGATAAATAAAGCGCTGAATTACGGCGTCCGTGGTGAGGTATTTTAAACAGCGCAATTAAAATGGTTTAAATTATTTATAAATTTAAGCTTATAAAATTAAATGCATTTCTTTTTCGGAGAAATATCTATGACTAATAAGCTTTACGACAGATTTTATTTTTTACTGCTTGTCCTTTTCATTTCAATTTTTAGTCTACAATTAAATGCGCAGGAAATTACTCAATTAATAAAACCGGTACATTTAATCTCGGGACACACCGATTCGCTTTTGATCAGTGATGTTTTTTATGCAAAAGATTATAATGTTAAATTTTTACCTAATAAATATATAAAAACACGATACGTTCCCGCATCGGGAATGTTGTACCTTAAGGCAGATACCCGATTTGAAGGACTTGGCTTAATAGATTTTAAATTTGGTAATGAAACTTACGAACTGCCTGTATTTTCTCAGGCTGCTTCCCAACTAATATTTAATTATAAACCGCAAAAACCCGTAAAAAAAGTTTTTTTGTTCGGCAGCTTTAACGGATGGAATAGAAGCAGTCTTCCGATGGTAAATGATAACGGAACTTACGGAGTAAAAATTTCTTTGCAGCCTGGCAGGTATGAGTATAAATTTTATGTTGATGGAAAAGAAATTTTAGATCCGGCTAATCCTGTTAAGGTTCCTAACGGCTTAGGCGGTTTTAATTCCGTTGTGAATATTTTACCTCGTCATACGAGCAGAGTATTTTTGCATGTGCTGGGAAAAACTGCTGCGGATACTTGTCTTACACTTTCATTTTATTATGAAAAAGAGAATCAAAAAGTTCTGCTTAATTATTCGGATATTATTGCCTTACTTAACAACAAAAAAATTGCACTAAACAACATTAAAATTGCCGGGGATACAATTAAAATTTTTATAAAAGGCGAAGCGTTAAAGCAAAATGTCGTCGTCAGATTGGCTATTGATCAAAGAGGGCAGGCAACAAATATTCAAACCGTAAGATTATTTAAAGGAGTTCCTGCCGGGCATGAGGAAAATGTTACGTTCCAGGATCAAGTCATTTATGCGATTATGATTGACAGATTTTTCGACGGAGACAAGACAAACGATAAACCTATCGTTCTTCCGGATTTATCTTACAAAGCAAATTACCAGGGCGGCGATTTCCAGGGAATAATTGATAAAATAAACAGCGGATATTTTGATTCGCTCGGTGTTAATACTTTATGGATTTCTCCTGTTGTTGATAACCCGGACAGTGCTTACCGCGAATATCCGCCGCCGCATAGGCTTTATACCGGTTACCACGGTTATTGGCCGCTGCATTCGTATAAAGTAGAAGAACATTTCGGAACCATGAAGTTGTTAAAGAAGTTGGTTTCTTCGGCTCACAAACATGGAATTAAAATTTTAATTGATTATGTAGCACATCATGTCTTTATTAAAAATCCTATTTATAAAGAGCATCCCGGCTGGTTCGGTTCTCTTTATCTTCCCAATGGTAAAAAGAACTTAAGGCTATGGGATGAAGACCGGCTTACAACCTGGTTCGATACTTTTCTTCCCACATTCAATTATGTCGGTTCTAAAGCAGCAAGAGAAGCAATGACTGACAATGCTGTCTGGTGGCTTAAACAAACCGATGCGGACGGATTCAGGCATGATGCCGTTAAACATATTCCAAATGTTTTTTGGAGACTTCTTACAAAAAAAATTAAACAAGAAATTGAAATCCCCGAATACAGAAAAATCTACCAGATTGGAGAAACTTTCGGCAGCTACAAGTTGGTTAATTCTTATGTTAATAGTGGGCAATTAAATGCCCAGTTCAATTTTAACCTTTACGATGTTGCAATGCAGACATTCTTAGGTAAAAAAACTTCATTTAAAACTCTCAATAATGAAATACAAAAATCATTTTCGGTTTTCGGTGTTAACAACTTAATGGGCAACATTATGGACAGCCATGACAAGGTAAGATTTATGGCATATGCCGACGGCGAAGTTCCGCTTAACGGCGGTGATGCTTCCGAAATTGGATGGAAAAATCCTCCCAAAGTTAAACATAAATCCAGCTATAAAAGACTTGAATTATACTTAAGTTATTTACTAACAATACCCGGTGTGCCTGTAATTGATTACGGCGATGAAATAGGAATGACGGGCGCTGCCGACCCTGATAACAGAAGGATGATGAGGTTTGGAAACCAGCTTACAAAATGGGAAAGAGAAACTTTAACCGATGTGAGAAAAATAATCAAAATCAGAGATAGCAATTCCGCATTAAGATATGGTGATTTCTATACCATTCGAGCAGATTCAAACTGTTATGTTTACATTCGCTCGGATATGAACGAAAGAATTCTTACGGTACTTAACAAAAGTTATAAGCCGCAAAAAATAAAAATAAATTTTCCCGCATTTTATAATTTACATTCGGGAGAAGGCCTTTACACAAGGCAAAAAATATTAATAAAAGGAAATAGGACATTTTTCACTATACCCGGTAATTCATTTAGAATATTCAGACTTTTATAAATTGCCGGTTTGGAAGAATTAGTTTTTTAGAAGTTTTGGATATATATGAAAAAATTTTTCATTATTTTATTATCTGCTTTAATATTTTATTCTTGCAGCAGTAAAAAAGAAACACAAAATTTTAAGAAGTTGGATTCAAAGATGAACGAGATTGCAAGAAATTATGTAAAACTTGTTTTAAGAATCGGACAGCTTGACAGTGATTTTGTTGATGCTTACTATGGGCCGGACAGCTTAAAACCGCATGATAAATTAATTACTGCTGATGATTCGCTAAAAGTAAAAATTGAATGCAATGCCGAAACGGATACATTGTTGAACAATCTGGAGGCATTAAAAAATTATAAAGCAGATGAAATGCTTACCTTGCGGTACAGATTTTTATTTAAGCAGCTTCTTGCTGTTAAAGCAAAGTTATTTATGATCGGCGGCGGTACCCTGTCTTTTAATGATGAGAGCAAAGCGCTGTACGATGCCGTTGCACCCGCTTATTCCAAAGAACATTTTCTAAAAATTATAGATAAGCTTAACAGTTTGCTCCCCGGTAAGGGTAATGTAGGCAAACGGTTGGAAGATTTTAGGAAACAATTTATTATTCCTAAAGACAAGATAGAAACCGTGTTTGATGCGGCCGTTAAAGAATGTAAAAAAAGAACACTTAAGCATATTAAACTTCCTCCGGGTGAAAATTTTAAAGTTGAATATGTTTCCGGTAAACCCTGGAGCGGATATAACTGGTACAAGGGAAATTACTTCAGCATTATACAAGTTAATACGGATTTACCAATTTATATAGATCGTGCAATTGATCTTGCTGCACACGAAGGTTATCCAGGCCATCATGTTTATAACTGCCTTCTTGAAGAAGACCTTGTGAAGAAAAGAGGCTGGGAAGAGTTTACTGTTTATCCTTTGTTTAGTCCGCAGTCTTTAATAGCAGAAGGTACTGCTAACTATGGAATTAACATGATCTTCCCGGGTGATGAAAAAATAAAATTTGAAAAAGATGTTCTTTTTCCTTTAGCCGGGCTGGATACTTCCGGAGCGGAAAAATATAACGAAGTTCTTAATTTACTTAAGGAACTCAGTTTTGCCGATAATGATGCCGCAAGAAATTTTCTAAACGGCAAGTGGAATAAAGATGAAACAATAAATTGGCTTGAAAATATCTGCCTAATGACGAATGAAAGAGCCGAACAAAGGCTGCGCTTTATTGAAAAGTATAGAAGTTATGTAATCAATTATAATGTTGGGGAGGAAATTGTGAAAAATTTTATTTTAAGAAACGGCGGCGCAATTAATAACCCGGCAAAAAGGTGGGAGCTATTTAAATATATTCTTACAAGGCCGCTAACACCTTCCGGGCTACAAAAACAGTTGTTCTAAGTCTAAATTCATTATTATTTAAAATTAAATTTATATGGCTAGAAGATATCAAATCGATTCGAGCACAAAATTTTTTGTAGCGGTAATTGGTATTACTGTTATTGCTATTGTCTTGAAAGAACTAAGTCAGATTTTTATACCGTTTGTTATTGCATACTTTTTATATTTTCTTTTTTCTCCTCTTAATACTTTTCTTCAAAAGAAAAAAATACCGTCGTTTGCAGTCGTCATTCTTGATATAGTAATTATAGTTTTAATTATTTGGGGTACTTCTTCATTTATAATAGGTTCTGTTATAAGGTTCGGCAAGCAGGTACCGGAGTATTTCGACAAGCTGAATGCTATTGTTTCCGGCATTGCGGTATCTTTAAAAATTAAAGCTACTTTCTTTAGAGATTTTTCTATTCAAAAATTAATTTCCGGTATAGACTATCAGCACCTTGCCGGCGGCATATTTAGTTCTACGGTGCCTCTTATCGGCAGCGCCCTTTTCATTTTGTTCTTCTTCATTTTTGTATTTAGCGGCCACAGGATGTTTTACGAGGCTATTAAAAACAGGTATGTCTTAAAAAAGGTTAAACCTGAATTAAAAAAAATAAAGAAAAAGTACAGAGCTTCCCTGGAGGATCCTAATACGGATTACAACCAGGTGCTAAACGATAAATTAAATACGGAAAGGCAGGAAAAAGAAGCTAAGCTTGCAAATACTTTTAAAGCTATTACGGAACAAATTCAACGGTATATTATTATAAAAATTTCCGATAACCTTGCCGCCGGAATTGTTGTAACAATTTTTCTTGCAATACTGGGTATTGACTTTCCTATTATTTGGGGGCTGTTTGTCTTTCTTTTAAATTTTATTCCTAGCATTGGTTCGGCAATCGCTTTAATCCTACCGGTAATAATGGCTCTCCTTCAAACCGGCTCTCTAACTTTTGCACTTGTTGTGCTGGTTGTTATTGCGGCTATTCAAACATTATTTTTTAATTTAATTGAAACAAGTCTTCTGGGAAGAAGATTGAACTTAAATCCCATGCTTATTTTAATGGCTGTTTTAATCTGGGGTTATATCTGGGGAATTATGGGCATGCTGTTTGCCGTTCCGCTTACGGCAATTATTAAAATTATAATATCCAATTCCGATTCTCAAAATTTAAATTTCTTAAGCGATTTGATGAGCAAAGAGTAAAAACCCGTTAACTTCTTAACCCGAATGTTTTTTCATTTAGCTGAGTGCTTAGACTCATCTTTATATAATCGAAATATTCTTTGCCGATTGTAATTTCCCGAAAGATTTCTTTTAAATTGTCCTTTGTAATTTTATTGAAATCTTTTTCAAGCGGTGTTATGCATACTCCTCCCAAATCTACGGATGCAGGGCTTAAAAGAATATTTTTTTCTCCTTCCGCAAAGTAATGAGACGACCTGTGTTTTTGTCTAAGAAAAATGATTACTTTCCATCCCTTGTCTTTTTCAAAGGTAGAAATTATATTCAGCATAGGTTCATCGTTATTCTTCATAAGAGTTTCATAAATATTATAAAATTTATTAAACACTTTTGAAATTTGTCTTTCGTTTATGCCCTCAATAGAAATAAATCTTCTTAAACCGTCATCAACTCCGTAAGCACGAAGCTCATCGCCTTCAAGTATAATTTCCCCGTAGCCGGTTTTTAGATTAAAGTATTCTTCTTCAAGGGGCATAAATAATTTGGTGCCTGCCTGCAAGTGAAGATGGTCCGGTGCGGAAGCACCGCATTTGGGACCATTATAAAATACACTATAAAAACTTGATAAGTCTTTGCTGAAAGACAACAGCTTGAGAAATGTATCTTTAATCCTTTGCGGAAAGTGATTTATGCTGGGCAGAGTATAATGTTCCGGGAAAATGGGGAAAGGATTGCATAAAATTAAAAAATCCTGCCCGTATAAAATACCTTTTTGTTCCGGCGGAAGATTTTCGTAACACAAAAAACATTTTCTTCCTTCTATAGATTTTGCATCCACCTTTGCCGAACTCGAAATAATTCTTCCGGGATTGAACTGAACTTTCAAAATAAATCCGTCAAACTCAAAAGATTTTACTAACACGGAATCCAAAGAATCATAACCATCGGCAAGCTGCTTCCAGATAAGCTTTTGGTTTTCCAATAAAAGTCTGGCGGCACTTCCGTAATATTTATTTTTAACAAATGCTTCGGCTTCCGGGCGAGTGAATAAAATATTTTCTAAAGCTTTGTAATTGTTTTTATTCACTTTAATCCTTCGTTAAATTTTTGCCTGGCTTTTATTTCAAAAGTTCTTAGTTTGTCCTTATATAGGTTATAAGTATTTTGCTTTTCTATTGATAAAGCGGCATCGGAATTACCCTCCCATCTTCTGCATATATAAACGGGTTCGTATATTCTTCCTATTTGATAACGACGAGAAATTGCAATTCCAAGTGCATAATCTTCACCGTAGCTTACGTTCGGGATTTTTATCTGCCTAAGAATCGGAGTATAAAATGCTCTTGGAGCTCCTAGGCCGTTAATCCTTAACGCATTATTTCTTCCGTTCTCAGGTGTCCATTCCTTATGTGCAATTATTCCGGGCGGTATTTCGTTTAATTTGAAATCCGTAAGCTTGTAAGTTCCTATTACCATTGCGCATTTTTCTTTTTTAAATACATCTACTATCTTTTGAAGAGTGTTTTCATCTAAGTAAATATCATCACTGTCTAGCTGCACAGCATACCTTCCGCATTTTTCGTTATGAGCTGCTTCATTCCAGCACCCGCCGATGCCGAGATCCTGTCTTTTGGGAATTATGTGAATTAGCCGTTGATCTTTCTCTTCCAATTTGTTAAGTACTTCTGTTGTTCCGTCGGTTGAATGATTGTCAACCACAATGAGATTAAAAGGAAAATTTGTCTTTTGTTTAAGCACAGATTCAACGGCATCGGCAATTGTTTTAACCCTGTTTTTTACGGGTATAATTACCGAAGCTTCGAAATCAAATTTTTCTGCGGAAGGATTAATACTTTCAAAATCAGGTTCCAGGTAAGCACCTATTTTCTTTAAATGTTCCGAAGCAGCTTTTTCCATTTCTACCTGAACTTGACGGTTATTGGGATTTACATAATCGAATAATTTTTCACCGGATTTCCGAGTATCTGCTTCAACGGTTGTATAAAGGTATTCCGGTATTCTAACTAAAGCATGATGCCTGGAAATACTTAATCGCAAATTATAAAGTCCGGCAAAATTATAAATTACATTACTGTTCTTTTGTACTTTTTGCAAAACAGAACTCGGAAAGAAAAGTACGGGACCGAAATCGAAATCGTCTCTTATACTTCCCAATTGATAATCTATTACGGGATGAGATGAACGTTCACCGTTTTTTATTTCATAATAATCCGAGTATACAAGTCCTGCGCCGGTCATGTCTGCAATATCTATAAATCTTTCAAGTGCAAATTGACCGAAGTTTATTTCAGTATCTTTTGTAAGAAATAATGCAAAATCCGTTAATGTATTCTTTATTATTAAATCTACTGTTTTGCTGCCGGTTAAATTATCAACTTTAATTATTTCATATTTATTTAACTGTTTTACCTGGCCAGATTGAGTAAGTAGGTAAATCTTTTCAACAAGGCCTGTTTCTTCCAGTTGTTTAGCCGTTTCCAAAGTGTATTCGTTACCTCCATAAGGCAGGTATGCTGTTATTCTTTTAGTCATAATTCTCCATTTCAAAAAATTAACAATTCAAAATTAAAGATAATATTTCTAAGGGTAAGACTCACTTTTATTTTTATCTAATATTACTAGTATACAGAATTTACGAAATTATTTTAGCATTTCTTTTGATAAAGATAGTCTCACCTGTTTGTACTTTTTGCCATATTATAAATTTCCAGAACCTTATCGGTTAATATTTCCAAATCAAATTTTTCAACTGCTCTTTTTCTGGCAGCAGTTCCAAATTCATTTCTTATTTTGGGTGAAGTTATAAGAAGCTCGATTTTTTTTGCCATATCGGAACTGTTCTTGTTTTCAAAAAGATAAGATGTAACTTCGTCAATTGCAATATCAAGTATGCCGTCTGAGTTTGAGCAGACTGAAGGCTTTGCCATTGACATCGCTTCGGCAAGGGCAATTCCAAATGCTTCACCGTGAGACGGAAAAACAAAAATATCCATGGCAGCCAGAACATCCGGAGTATCACTTCTAAACCCTGTAAAGATTAGATTTTTAAGCTTAAGATCTTTAGCCATCTTCTTTATTGATTCCGCATAATTATTTTCGCCGCGGCTTGCTTCTCCCACCACAAGAAATTTTAGATTATTATGCCTTGAATTTAATTCAACGGCCGCATTTAAAAAGTCTTCATGCCCTTTCCCGGGGCTAAATCTTGCCAGCATGCCGATTACAATATCATTCTTATTAAAACCGAATTCTTTTATAATTTTATTTCTGTCTGCTGCCGCCGGACTGAACTTTTGGGTATCTATGCCGTTATGAAGAAGTAATACTTTTTCGTCGGGAAGGGGACAAGTATCAATTAAATTCTTTTTAATTACATTGCTTATTGCCAGAGCATAAGTTAGCCGGTTGTAAATCCACTTATGCATTTCGTCCTTCTTTTTAATAAAAGATCCTACCTGTTTTGTTAGAATTAGCGGAGTATTGCTTTTAACATATTTTAATGCCGGAACAAGCAGCCATAAATCCTTAGAAGCTTGAGTATGTATAACATCATATTTCCCCCGGCGTATTATGTTGCCTATCCTTACCGTATTAAGCGGATGAATATAACCGGAAGCTTTAAGCGGATAAATTATTATACCGATGTTGTTTGCTTCCATATGCAGCCGCGATTCGGCAATACAAACAAGTTCAACATTTATGTTTCTCTTAATAAGCTGCTTAACGGCAGTAAGAGTAAACATTTCCATTCCGCCCCAGCTTTTAGAAAGGCAAGAGTAAAGTACTTTCATATAAGAGTTAATAAATTTTTTTTAGCTTAGCGTTTTGAAAATAGTGTACCAAAATTTCGTCAAATTGATAGCCCCTGGCAGCCATTATTGCTGCTCCTATTTGGCAAAGGCCTACTCCGTGTCCCCATCCCGCACCGTTTATAATGAATTTCTGCGGAACTTCGTTTTGAATGTCTTCCTTTGCAATTATTATAGCAGAACTGTATAAATGACTTTTGGAAAGTACTCTTCTTATTTCCAGTTCTTTTCCTATGGTAAGAGTTTTCTTAGTCCCTATAATTTTAAGCTTTATTAATCGAGAAGACTTGCCTCTTTCAACAGGAATAAGATCAATAATATTTCCGAAGTCAATCCCTGTTTTGGATGAGATTAGTTCAGATATTTCTTCCTGAGTGTATTCAACTTTCCACCTGTAAAAATCGGTGGTTTCCTGGTCAAAGTCCGGCAAAACCTGGGATAGAATTTTTTTATCCTTAGTATTACAGAATGCAGGGGGACTGTTTTTAATCCACTTTTCTGCATTCATTTCGTTGGAAAAATCCAGGTTGTAATTTTCCGGTTCAAACTTGTAATCTATAATTGAAGAAAGGTACTCGTATTTAACCGGTTCCCAAACATTGCCGAAAGACTCGCTAATGCCGCCGCAGGATTTGGAATATCTTGCATCGCAAATTTTTTCGTTGCAGGTTAATACAACTCCTGCAGTTTGTTTAACAGCCTGGCGGGCAACTTCAGTAAAAATTTTTGTAATTCCCTGGTAACGCTGGCAATGATCATCCGCGCATACATCAAAAAGTTTGTGATCTTCTCTGTCGTACCATTTAATTAATTCCGTTTCGCTTTTATATTCCGTTTTGTAATTCTTCTTTGCAGATTTAATAGACTTAGATTTTTCTATTTGAGACAGCAGCCAGCTTCTGGAAATAATTGAATGTGCTTTTAATAATTGAAGAGAACTTTTAGCACTCATTTCGGAAGATATTACACTTACAAGGTAGCTTTCAATAGGGAGAATATTAATTGCGGCTATTTTTTTACCGTCTTTAATAAGTTTTAGTGAACCGGTGAATCTTTCCTTTTCCTTTCTTTCCCAGTGGAACTTTACTCCAATGGTAACTCCCTTTAATAAAAAGGATTCGATTGCAGGCATCTGCGGTTCAAAAATTATCTCACCGGAGATTTCAATTTTTTCTTTATCACCGCGGCAAACAATTCTATCTTGCTCAATTTCAGCAGTATATTTTCCGCTGAATGTTTGTTTAAAGCCGTAAGATTTAAAATCGCCGTGTAACTCAAATTCTATTTTTTCTTCCGTAAATATACCGACGCTTATATCCGGCTCTTTGTCTAAAGTAATCATTAAATTTAATTCTCTTGTTTTATGTAAAATTTTTAAATGATGTATCAAAATATAAGAATTAGGGGTGATTAAAAGTAAGTCTAAAGCAAATGACATTGGGAAATTTTAAATAAACTATTTAATTTGTTATAAATGATATTATAATTATTTATGGAAAACGAAGAAAGAACAGTAAATATAATCGGCTTTCCTATGGATCTAGGTGCGGGCAGAAGAGGAGTTGATATGGGGCCCTCGGCATTACGCATTGCGGGTGTTAAAGAAAAGCTGGAAAAACTTGGTTATAAAATAATAGACAGCGGCGATATTTTTATTCAAATTATGGAAAGGCAGAAAATATCCAATCCCAAATTAAAATACCTGAATGAAATTCTTAAAACATCTGCAACACTTGCAGGAAAAGTAGAAAAAGTTTTGGAGAAAGGGCAATTTCCGTTATGTATAGGCGGCGATCATTCGATGGCACTGGGAAACATTGCCGGTATTTCATCATACTGCAGAAAGAAAGGACTAACATTTGGTGTAATCTGGATAGATGCCCACGCAGATATGAACACAGATGAGACGACACCTTCGGGAAACATACACGGTATGCCGCTGGCTGCCTCTCTCGGCCTCGGCTTTGAAAAACTGGTCAATTTATCCGGGTTTTATCCAAAGGTTAAACCGGAAAACTGTGCTTTAATAGGAATAAGAAGCATAGATCAAAAGGAAAAGCTAAACATTAAGAAAGTAAATCCTTCCGTTTATACAATGACGGATATTGATAAACTCGGCATTCATAGAGTTATTTCTCGTGTATTAAAACAGTTCAAGGAAAATGTCGATCATATTCATGTAAGCTTTGATCTAGATAGTGTTGATCCTTCCGTTGCCCCAGGTGTAGGAACACCCGTGCCCGGCGGCTTAACTTACAGAGAAACTCATCTTTTAATGGAATCAATTGCAGAATGCGGATGTATTTCTTCACTTGGTGTTACAGAAGTAAATCCCATACTCGATAGTAAAAATAAAAGCGCTGTATTTGCAACGGAAGTTATAGCTTCCATTATGGGTAAAAGGATTTTGTGATTTGAAAATTGTTCTTAAACAAGAAATGAAATTTAATAGTTGATGACCGGCTGTATTTGAGTAAATTTAAGAGCTGTGAATTTCATAAATTATTTAAAAAATTCAATTAGTGTATTTCATGGCTGAATATTTCTATAAACACTATTTGGTAACTAGCATAGTTAATTAACTTTTAACGGATTTTTATTTTGAAACAACAACAAATATTAATATACTCCGTAACTTTTTTAATCCTTGCCCTGTTATGTAATATTGTAGGTATAATTAATGTGGATAATTACGAAATACTTGCTTATACTTTTTCTTTTTACGGTCTAAGTACAGTATATGCTTCTATGGGGCACAATAAAAAGCTTCAGCTTTTTTGGGGCAGCTCCATCTTTTTGGTTGGAATTGATTTTTTAATTATCAGCAGATTCGATGTTTTCAATACTTCCGGTATAATTTTCCCTTCTATTTTGTTTATACTCGGTATTAGTAGTTTTATTTTATTCATAGATAATCCAGACGATAAAGCTATTCTCTTAATATCAGTTATATTCACACTATTAGGACTAATATACTCCACAAGCGTCGGCAATTTAAGGATCATGTCATTTATCAATTCGCTTATTTCTTTTGTAACCGGATACTGGATAATGCTTATTATTGTAGTAGTGGTGTTTTTAGTTATACGAAGAAAAGAAGAGGAATGAATATAATATTACTGAAGTGTTCCGGTAAGTAATATCTCTCCGGTTGGTTTTTGATCAGTTCCCGGTGGTTCTTCCGAAACAAGAAATTTAGTTCCCCCGTTATTGGATAGTTCCGGCAATTGAAATGGAAAATATTCAACCTTATCAGACGGATTTTCTGCCTGTTTAAATGCACCTAATCGAGTATAATTACCATGAATTATTACCCATAATACGTAGGAATTGCTTCCTGTAAGCCGAGGAACATTCGATAACTGTAAATAACCTTTGCTGTTATCAAAACTTATTATAAGCTTTCCGTAACCCGGCACTCCGGCTTTAGTCCCGCTCAGATTTACAATCTTTACGTTTTTGGTCGAAAGAAGATTCTGAAGAGCACGATTATTATTTACCTCGGATGAGAGAGAATTTATTTTGCTATTCAAATTTTCTACACTGTTTTTATAAACAGAAACATCGGAGGAAATTTTTAGATAGGCGTAAATTAATCCGGCAGCAACTATAATAAATAATATAGCAGCAATAATAATACCTGCTTTACTGCTTTTCTTTTTAGGGATTTCTCTTTCCCTAAATGATGAATAGGGCTGCCTTTCCTTTAACGAAACTCCGGAAGATGAGGGTTCCTTAATTATATCTTTTTCATCTGCACTTTCTTCAGCTTCCGGTTCCGTTAAATCTACCGACAATGTTTCTTCTTTATCAATTGCAAAATCATCTTCATTAGGTTTAACATATCCGGCACTGGGGCTGTTATCTTCTTTATCAGCGAAAGGTTCCGGTTCTTCTTCCTTGGTTTTAGCGGTTACTATTTCAAACTCTTGAATATTATGTTCTTGTTCTTTATGGGTGTTTTCCTCCTCCGAATTTAATGCTTCTTCCTCCTGTAGTTCTTCCTCAATCTCCTGTTCCGTATTCAAATTATTTTGTGCAACATAACCGAAGGTTTCTTTAACGGATTCTTCCGGTTCTTCTATCGTTTGTTCCGTTTGCTGCTGCGGTTCATCTTTAACTGTTTTTTCTTCTATTTTTTTGTTCGGTCTTTCGCTTTTAATTCTGTATAGTTTTCTTGCAACTTTATCTTTTAACTGGGGACCTGGAATTTCCATACTTAGAATGGATGGAAATAGTGCGGCAAGATTTTGAAGTTCGCCAAGTTCTTTCTGTGAATATTCTCCGCCGGAGTCGATATAGTCTCTAAGTTTATCCAGCTCAGGCATATCCAGGCAACCCAGGGCATAGGCGTATAGCAATTCGTCATATTCATATTTACCGTCCATTATTCTTCCCCTTTAATTAAATTATCCCTCAGATTGCTAAGTGCAAGTTTAATTTTTGATTTAACAGTAGGTAAAGGTATATGCAGCCTTAATGCAATTTCGCTTTGCGTTAAGCCTTCATAATAAGCAAGGTACAAAACATATTGTTGTGCATCCGTCAGTTTTTTCAAAGCGCGTTCCACATTTTCTTTTAAATTCAAAGCAGCTTTAATATCAAGGGGATCAATCTGCGGGGAGAGGTTTGGTATTATATAACGGTTTTCATATTCCTCGGAATATTCATCCATAACTTCTTCCCCTTTTGAACGCTTCAAAGCATCTACTGCTTTGTTCCTGGAAAGTGTAATAAGCCAGGTATAAACATTTGCAGCACTAAAATTAAAAAGATTTATTTTCTGCCAAATGATTACAAAGACATCGCATAAAACATCTTCTGCAATTTTTTCGTCGTTGACAATCTTTTTTATTATTGTAAATAAGAGAGATGAATACCGGTTATATAATGCTTCCAGTGCTTTAGAATCACTTGAAGCGACTCTTTGCATTAACTCAATATCGGTTGAAGGCATTTTTAAAGCCAAATTTACCCGTTCTCTAATGTTCTTTGAAAGTTATTGCAAAAGTAAAGCTAAGCAGTTTAAAAATCAATTGATTCAGCTCTTACAAATATGTTTATGGTTATCCTTCATTTTATTATCTTTGCATAAAAAATTTATAACAAGCAAGATTTACATATTAAAAGAAAACTTTAGAGAATGAAAGAAATAACTTCAAGAGAAATTAGACAACAATTTTTAAACTTCTTTAAGAATAAAAATCATAGAATTGTACCGAGTGCACCTGTTGTGCCTTTTGACGACCCTACGCTGCTTTTTACCAATGCAGGAATGAACCAATTTAAAGATGTTTTTTTAGGAACAGGCAAACGGGAATATGACCGAGCTGCGGACACTCAAAAGTGTATTCGTGTTAGCGGAAAGCATAACGACCTGGAAGAAGTCGGAAACGATACTTATCATCATACCTTTTTCGAAATGCTGGGTAACTGGTCATTTGGAGATTATTACAAGGCCGAAGCAATCGAATGGGCTTGGGAACTTTTAACCGAAGTATGGAAGCTTCCTAAAGAACGATTATGGGCTACTGTATATAGAACAGATGATGAAGCATTTGAGTTGTGGAAATCGAAAACAGATATTAACCCGGATCATGTATTGAAGTTTGATGAAAAGGATAACTTTTGGGAAATGGGTGAAACAGGCCCATGCGGACCTTGCTCTGAAATTCATATTAACTTAAGCGATGATTATAATAACCCGGAGTTTGTAAATGCCGGTAAACCGGAATGCATTGAAATATGGAATTTGGTTTTTATTCAATACAACCGGGATGAAGAAGGAAACCTGCATGAACTGCCTGCAAAGCATGTGGATACAGGAATGGGTTTCGAAAGAGTCTGTGCTATACTGCAAAAGAAAAATTCAAATTACGATACCGATGTTTTTACTCCGCTTATTAATGCAGTTTCTGAATTGTCAGATATAAAATATGAGGCGGAAGAAAACAAAATTCCAATGCGTGTAATTGCCGATCATATAAGGACACTAACATTTGCAATTGTAGACGGCGCAGTACCCGGTAATGACGGGCGGGGATATGTTTTACGCAGAATTTTAAGAAGAGCTGCCCGCTACGGCAGAAAATTGAATCTTAAAAAGCCTTTTCTTTTTAGCCTTGTAAAAGTTCTGGTTGAAAATATGAGTGATGTCTTCCCCGAAATAAAAGAAAAGCAGGGCTATATTGAAAAAGTTATTCATGCGGAAGAGGAAAGCTTTAATGCTACTCTTGACAGAGGAATTGAACTCTTTGAGGAAGTAATAAAAGGCTTATCCGGTTCCGACAGCAAGATTATTCCGGGTAAAGATGTTTTTATGTTGTACGATACTTACGGCTTTCCGGCAGATCTTACAAATGTTATGGCAAAAGAAAAAGGATACTCCGTTGATGAATCCGGCTTTAATAAATTAATGGAAAAGCAAAGAAAAAGAGCAAGGAAAGCTTCCAAAGATAAGTTTGCTTCCGTAAATATATCGGTTGAAGATTTATCTTCTTTCGAAATGATTGGTAAACAAAACTCCGAATTTACAGGATACGATGAGCTAAAATCCAAAGCAAAAATTATAGGATATAAAAAAGATATCTCTTCAAACGGGAAATCAAGCGGCAGCGATTTAATCATATTGGACAAAACTCCGTTTTATGTAGAAGCCGGCGGACAGATAGACGACCTTGGAAAATTAAAAGCCGGAGAAGCTCTTTTAAATGTCGTTGATGTTACTAAGATAGATAACAAAACTGTTCATGTTGTAGAAAACGAAAATGAGTACCGGCTAATACCCGGGATGGATATTCTTGCTGAAGTTGATGAGGTCCGCCGCTGGGATATAATGAGGAATCACTCGGCAACGCATTTCCTTGATGCGGCTCTTAGAAAAATTTTAGGAACTCATGTTCATCAGGCGGGTTCATATGTCGGACCCGACAGGCTGCGCTTTGACTTTACGCATTTTGCAAAATTAACCGAAAGTGAATTAAATGATATTGAAGCCTTGGTAAATGAACAATTAAGACGCAACCTTCCGCTTCAGCATCACCGTAATGTTCCTTTTGATGTTGCAAAAAAAATGGGTGCGTTAATGTTCTTCGGAGACAAATACGGCGACTTTGTAAATGTTGTGCAATTCGGAGATTTCACAATGGAATTCTGCGGCGGTACGCATGTAAAGAATTCCTCGCAGATTGGATTATTTAAAATTATAAGTGAATCATCTATCTCAAGCGGAGTTAGAAGAATTGAAGCCGTTACAGGCGCGGGCGTTGAAAATTTTATTAATGCACAATTAAATCAATTAAAAGAATCCGATGAAAAAATCAGCTTACTTATCGATGAAAAGAAAAAGCTGGAAAAAGAAATTGCCGGATTTAA
>JBJKQP010000021.1:0-10681 GCA_046705105.1 Ignavibacteriaceae bacterium
AAGAATCTTTATCATTATCGAATTCGCCTCCGGGAAAACAAACCTCACCGCCCTGCCTAATATTTGCCGCACGTTTTTCAAATAAAAAATAATACTCACCGTCTTTTAAAATTAACGGAATAAGTACAGCAGAGTTTAAGTATTCTTCCTTTTGTAAAATACCAGGAACCGTAGGAAGGTTATTTTTTAATTTCTCAAGATCTTTTTTTTGCATAGAAACTTTTCTTTTTTTTCATTACAAATCTATTTATTAATTGGGAAAGTTATTTTGGTTAATAATAAAAATATGATGGGAAATACATTTCAGTCAGTCCGGTCCCTAATGATTTAAATTCTAAAAAATATAAATTACATTTTGTTTTAACCGTATATTATAATTCATGTTACGCAAACTCTTGGATTAATGAAGTATTGAAGGAATTGAATAGAAAAAGTTACTCCATTGTTCCAACATGCTCATCCGGCAGGTGTGAATCCCATTACTCCGAAGAGTATTATTTGCCTAAAGTGAGTTATAAGATTATTCCTTTTTACCCGCTGTAAAATCAATTTTAATTCTGTTAGGTCACTATAAAATCTAAAATTTTACTTTTTATTTTAATCAAAACTTTGTAAATTTTTATTGAATGTATATTACAATGAATAAATCATACAAAATTATTCAGGGAACAGGACATTAATGTTTTATAATTATTTGAATTACGGTGGAATAATATTTATTCTTTCTCAACAGGGGCAATAAGTTAGTTTTAAATCTCTCAAAAGTTGATTGATTGACTTTTTAAAATTTATATAATTAATAGGGCTTAATATTGTTTAATAGGTTTTTATGCCAATTACTTTGAAACGTTCAGTGCTAAAAAAAGGGCATGTAATTTCTCTTTTCGTATTAATAAGTCTTCTAGTTGCCGTAGGGGCATATTTTTATGCATCATCCGAAGAACAAACTGTACAACACAATGTCCGAGATCGGCTTAAGTCCATTGCCGAACTAAAAGTATCGCAGATATCCGGTTGGATTAAAGAAAGAAAATCCGATGCAGCTACCTTTTCTCAAGATCCTTTTATAATCAGTGAACTGCAGAAATTGTTATCTTCCAAGGATAATATTCAATACGAAAAAAACCTTAGGAAGATAATGTATTTAATTAATACGTCTTCAATTTATAACAATATTATGATCGCAAATAATAAGGGTAAGCTGCTGGTTGAATTAAACAGTAAACAAAATCGTATAGATTCCACAACCAAATCATTTATTTTGAAAGCGATTAGAAATAAAAAAAATATATCAAGCGATTTGTATCTGGATGAAACACAAAATAAAATTATGCTGAATTATATTGCTCCAATTTATGATGAAAATAATAAAGCTATTGCCGCACTTATATTAAGAGTTGATCCTTATGTTTATCTGTATCCTTTAATTACAGAATGGCCTCTGCCGAGTAAAACTTCAGAGACATTAATTGTTAAAAGAGACGGCAGTTGTGTACTATTTCTAAATAAACTAATTCATCAAAAAAATGCAGCATTAAGACTCCGAATTCCTTTAACAAAAAAAGAAGTACCGGCTGTTCAAGCTGCTCTCGGTTATAGAGGCATATTTTCAGGTAAAGATTATAACGGCGATAACGTACTTGCATACATTAAGCAAATTCCCAATACAAATTGGATTATGATTGCCAAGGTTGATAAAAGTGAAATTTATGCAGGCTTGTATATAAAAGATATTTTAATTTTCTCTTTTACCATAATGGTTATTATAATACTTTCTTTAGGCCTTATGTGGTATTACCATTACCGACAAAAAAATATTTACAAAAACTTATTCGATAAAGAAAAAGAACTTCGCGAATATCACGAGGAATTCAGAACAATACTTTATAGTATAGGCGACGGTGTAATTACATCGGATATTTATGGCAATGTAAAGCAAATAAATCCTATTGCTGCCGAACTTACAGGCTGGAGTGAAAACGAAGCTGTGGGACATCCGGTAGAAGAAATTTTCAATATTTATGATGAAGTTAGCCGTATAAAAGTAAGCAACCCGGTAAAAAAAGTACTAAATACCGGTAGTGTTGTCGGTCTGGCAAATCATACAATGTTGATTTCTAAAAGCGGACAAGAAATTCCGATTGCCGACAGCGGTGCACCGATAAGAAATGAGCAAGGTAGTATTGAAGGTGTAGTAATTGTTTTCAGGGATAAAACAACCGAATACAAAACGGAAAAAAGGATACGACAAAATGAAGCGCGGTTGAGAAGAGCAGAACTAGCTTCAAAATCTGGCAATTGGGAATTGTTTCTTAACTCGAAAATTATGATTGCATCTGTAGGAGCAGGTAAAATATACGGCTTGGAAAATGAAGAACTAAGTTACGATATGATTAAAAAAGTTCCGCTTCCCGAGTATAGGCCGATCCTCGATTGTGCTTTGCAAAATTTGATAGAAAAAAACGAGCCCTACGATGTTGAATTTAAAATAAAGACTGTTGATACCGGCGAAGTAAAAGATATTCATTCAGTTGCACAGTATGACAGTGAAAACAGAATTATCTTCGGAATTATACAAGATATAACAGAACGCAAGAAAGCTGAAGAAACAATACAACGAAACCGATTAATTTTGCAGTTGCTTGTTGAATATGCACCTGCCGCAATTGCAATGTTTGATAATGAAATGAAATATCTTGTTTGCAGCAAGCGTTTCCTTAAAGATTATGAATTAAACGAATCCGATATAGTAGGCAAATCGCATTATGAAATATTTCCTGAAGTACCTGAAAGATGGAAAGAGATTCATAGAAATTGTCTTTCCGGAAAAATTGAGCGATGTGAAGAAGATCCGTTTCCAAGATTAAATGGCAAATTAGATTGGATCCGCTGGGAAATTCATCCGTGGTTTGAACCGGAAGGCAAAATCGGAGGCATAATACTTTTCTCTGAGGTTATTACTGAAAGAAAACTTGCTCAGGATGAGATTAAAAGAAATAGAGAAAAATGGGAGAGCTTATTTAATAACAGTCCCGCGGCAATTGCAATATATGAAGCTTTTGAGAACGGGAAAGATTTTATCTTTACGGATTTTAATGCCGCAGCCCAAAAAACTGATAATTTATCAAGGGATACTGTTATCGGTAAAAGGCTTAGTAATGTTTTCCCGTCGGTAGAGCGGCTTGGATTGCTTGATGTTTTTAGAAGAGTTTTTTATACCGGGAAAACCGAATATAAAAATTTTTATTATAAGGATGACAAAGTTGAGGGCTGGCGAGACAATGTAGTATATAAATTAAAAACCGGTGAAATAGTTGCAATCTATAACGATATAACCGATAGAGTTAAGGCTGAAATTGCTCTTCGCGAGAGTGAAGAACGATTTAGAACTGTTTATGATGCAGCACCGGACGGTATTTCAATCTCCGAAATTGAGACAGGCAGGATAGTTGAAATTAATGAAGCTTATCAAAAAGTATTTGGCTTTAGTAGAAATGAAGTTATCGGCAGGTCTTCTTATGAGATTGGCATATGGTTAAATGAAGACGACCGCAAACCGCTTATTGATGATCTGGAGAAGTACGACATATATAATAATAAGGAAATTAAATTTAAAAGGAAGGACGGAACTGTAATTCATACTATAGTATCTGGACGTGTAACTTCATTTAATAATCAAAATTATATGCTTGCTGTCGTTCATGACATAACAGAACTGAATAAAATCAGTCTGGCTCTTAAAGAAAGTGAGGAAAGTTTAAGAACAACTCTTTACAGCATAGGTGACGGAGTTATAACTACGGATAAATCTGGCAAAGTTAAAAGAATGAATCCCGTGGCTGAAAAATTAACAGGCTGGAAAGAATCGGATGCAAAAAACAAGCCTATTGAAGAAGTATTTAAAATAATTAATGAAGACAAAAGAAATAAAGTAGATAGTCCGGCTCGTTTGGTTATAAAAAAAGGTAAAATAGTGGGCTTAGCAAATCATACTTTACTTATTTCAAAAGAAGGCCGTGAAATTCCTATTGCAGACAGCGGTGCACCTATAAAGAACGAGAATGGTGAAATTGAAGGTGTAGTACTGGTTTTCCGTGATCAGACAAAAGAAAGAACCTCACAGAAAATATTGGAAGACAGCGAAGCACAGCTAAAACAATCTCAGAGAGTTGCCCGTATAGGTTATTATGTCTTCGATATTACTTCCGGTAGCTGGACAAGCTCTGAGATGCTGGATGAAATATTCGGCATAGATAAAAAATATAAGCATGATATTGAAGGATGGCTTAACCTGATTCATCCTGAGCAAAGGAACGAATTGTCTTCATACTTCCGGCATAATTTAATTTCAAAGAAGGAAGGATTTAACAAGAGCTACAGGATTTTAAGGAACAACGATAAATCCGAATTATGGGTCCATGGAGTCGGAAGCTACGAACTTGATAAGGATGGAAATGTCGTTAAAATGTTCGGAACCATTCAGGATATAAGTGAAAGGATGAAGACACAGAACATAATTGAAAATTCCTTAAAAGAAAAAGAAATTTTGTTGAAAGAAATTCATCATAGGGTTAAAAATAATTTCCAGCAGATTATAAGCCTTATAGCGCTTCAAACGGAATTTATTGATGAAGCACAGGTGTTAAATATTTTTGATGATCTCCAGACAAGACTCAAATCAATGTCTCTTATTCATGAATTGATGTACGGTACGGGAAATTTTGCAGCCGTCGATATAAAGGAATATATAGAAAAGCTTACCGGCCATTTAATAAAAACATATTCCTCTAATGAAAACATCAAACTTAATCTTGACCTGGAAAGCCACGACTTCAGTCTAGATTCTATTATTCCGTGCGGGCTTTTAATAAACGAAATAATAACTAACTCAATTAAATATGCTTTCCCGAATAATTCGGAAGGAAAAATTAATATTTCGTTTAAGAAGCATGAGGGTGAATTTTATCTTAAAATTTCCGATAGTGGAATTGGAATTAAAGAAAATATTGATTTTGAAAACCTCAAGACGCTTGGTTTACGTCTTATTAATCTTTTAACAATTCAGTTAAAAGGAACTCTGCAGGTAGTAAGGCCGTTTAAAGGGCTTCAATATATTATAAGATTTAAAGGAGTAAATTCGGGTGGATAATTCAGGTAATGGATCCGGAATTCTTATAGTAGATGATGACATACTAATTGCGGAGAGTAATAAAATCCTGCTAAAGAGGGAAGGCTACGGTATAGCCGGAATAGCCTGCGACGGCAGAACCGCTATTGATTCCGCAATAGAAAAAAATCCGGATCTCGTCCTAATGGATATAAATCTAAATAGTGAAATAGATGGTATAACTGCGGCTGAGGAAATCCAGAAAGTTGCGGATGTCCCGATAATCTTCCTTACCGCCTATTCTGATCCGGCAACAATTGACCGTGCTAAGAGAGTAGGGCCTTTCGGTTATTTAATTAAACCTTTTGAAAAACGCGAACTTCTTGTAGCTATTGAAACTACTCTTTACAAGCATCAGTTTGAAAAAAAATTAAAGGAACAGGAACTATTATTCAGGACGGTTGCCAATTTTGCATACGAATGGGAGTTCTGGCTTCTGCCTAATCTGCAGTTTAAATTTTGCTCACCGTCGTGCAAAAGAATATCCGGGTATGAGAATTTTGAATTTATGAATAATCCGAAATTACTTTCCGATATCATTCATCCGGAAGATAGAGAAAAATTCGAGCAACATATGACGGATTATTCAGTAGATAAAATAAACGAAACCGTCACTAGCTTTGAGTTCCGAATAATAAATAAACAAGGAGGGATAAAATATCTTAGACATACATGCACACCGATTTATGATGATAAAAATAATTACCTGGGCAGGCGTGTTACAAATGTTGATATTACCGATCGCATACTTTCCGAAGAAAAGCTAAAAGAAAGCGAAGAGCGTTACCGCCTTTTAATGGAAAACAGCCTGGATGCAATTCTGTTGACTCAGCCGGATGGAAAAATATTTTCTGCTAACCCTGCTGCCTGCAGAATGTTCCGTAGAACCGAAGAGGAGATTTGCAGTATCGGCAGAAACGGAGTTCTAGATACAAGTGATCCGCGTTTGCAAAAATCACTTGAAGAAAGAGTCCGGACAGGCAAATTTAAAGGTGAACTTACAATGTTAAGGAAGAATGGCGAGAAATTTCAAGGTGAAATTACGACATCGATTTATTCGGACATGAATGGTCATCAAAAAACAAGTATGATAATTCGTGACATAACAGAGCGTAAACATGCAGAAATGTTATTGCGCGAAAGCGAAGAAAAATTCAGAAGGTTATTCGATGATCATTCCGCAATAAAACTTTTAATCGATCCGAAGACCGGGAATATTGTTGAAGCGAACCAGGCAGCCGCAAATTTTTACGGATGGTCTAAAAAAGAGTTTAAGAAAATGTGTATTCAGCAATTAGGAACTGTTAACTCGGATAAAATATTTGAACAGATTCAAATAATTAATTCTCTCGAACAAAGTCATAATGAATTTCCAACTAAGCTCAAAGACGGCTCTATAAGATTTATTGAAGTATTTACAAGCAAGACTAAGATAGCGGGGAAATCATATTTGCATTCGATTGTTCACGATATCACTGACCGTAAAAAAGCAGAAAGAGAATTACAAAGATTTTTCGACCTAGTCCCCAATATGGTCTGTGTTACAACCTCTAATGGTATTTTTGAAAGATTGAATAAAGCCTGGGAATCTACACTTGGTTTCACTGTAGACGAAATGATATCCAAACCATTTTTAGAATTTATACATCCTGATGATAAGAATGCTACCTATGCGGAAGCACAAAAACATCTTGCAGGCCAACAGATAATTAATTTTGTAAACCGTTACCGCACTAAAAGCGGCGAATATAAACTGCTTGAATGGGTAGCCAGTCCGTCACCCGACGGTAAAAAATTGTATGCCGCAGCAAGGGATATAACGGAAAAAGTAGAAAAAGACAACGAGTTGAAACGTTACCGGGATCATCTTGAAGAACTTGTAGAATTAAGAACGCAAGAACTGAACAAAGTGAATGCGGATTTAAATGAACAGCTTAGAAAAGAGAAAGAACTGGAAATGATGCTTCGAAAATCTCTCGGTAAAGAAAAAGAACTGAATGAATTGAAGACCCGGTTTATTTCTACCGCTTCTCATGAGTTTAGAACACCGATGACATCCGTACTTACATCCGCAGAGTTAATACAGCACTATGGAAAAAAATGGGACGAAGAAAAAGTGAATAAGTATATAGGAAGAATTAAAAGGTCCGTTGACTATGTTATTAGCCTGCTTAATGAAGTTTTAATCATAAGCCGCGTTGAAAGCGGCAGCACTACATTCGAGCCCGATTATATTGACTTGGAAAGCTTTTGCCGCGAAATTGTAAGTGAGTTAAAACCTACTTTAGGGAGTAATCAGAAATTTATTTTTAACTACGAAACCGTAGAAAAGATTTTCAAGTTGGACTCGAAGTTATTAAAATTTATACTCAACAATCTTTTATCTAATGCAATTAAGTATTCATCCGTTAACGGCGAGGTAAAACTAAGTGTTACCGAAAACGAGAACAATTTAATATTTGAAGTAATCGATGATGGAATCGGTATACCGGAGGAAGATCAAAAGAATCTGTTTGAGCCGTTTTTCAGAGGTACCAATGTTATAGAAATTCCCGGGACAGGCCTCGGTTTATCTATTGTAAAACAATCGGTGGAACTGCATAAAGGACAAATCGGCTTAAAATCAAAATTAGGCAAAGGTACTACTTTTACAGTTAAATTTTTAAAAGACTTAATTAAATGACGGTTAAGCATATTTTTAAAGGAGGGATAAAATAGTGGAAGAGAAAGAAATTCTTATAATCGAAGATGATGAAGATGTTCGCGAGGCTCTTGAAATTATTTTAACCGAAGAAGGTTTTCAAGTACGATCAGCCAAAAACGGGAAATCCGGTATAGAGCTTGCGATCTCTCACAAACCTGATTTGATAATTTCGGATATTATGATGCAGGGAATAACCGGCTATGATGTGCTGACTACTTTATCAAAAGATAAAAATACACAAGCCATCCCTTTTATTTTTTTAACAGCTAAAGTAGAAAAAGAAGACATAAGAAAAGGAATGCAGCTAGGGGCCGACGATTATATTTTCAAACCTTTTACAATTGATGAGATATTAAATGCTATTAAAACAAGACTAAAAAGAGTAGAGACGTTAAAGATTCAAGGCCAAATAAGTAATGAAGGAAAGCTTACAACTAAATATACTGAAGAAGATAAATTATTTGTTAAAGTAAACGACAAAGTAAACTTGGTTAAGGTTAGCGAAATTGTTTTTATACAATCCGAAAATCAGTACACATCGTTAAATCTTTCCGATGAAAAATCCATTCTAATAAGGAAGTCTATTTCCGGCTGGCAGAAAGTTCTTCCTGAAACAAAGTTTATAAGGATTCATCATTCTACATTAATAAATATGGATTATATTGTAAAAATTGAAAAATTGTACAATGGTTCTTACTTAATACATCTTAAAAATATTGAAGAACCATTTATTGCCAGCAAAAGATATTCTGCAAAACTTAGAAAAGACATGCTCTGAAAAATCATCTCCTAAATTCTTAATTATTAAAAGTCTTATTTCTGGTATAAGACTTATTCAATTATATCCCAGTTACAACAATTTTATCCCACCTACAACATTTTCCTTAAATTTTCATTACAAATAACGAAAATTACAGCGTAATTACAGGAGATTGTATGAAAACTATTTTAGTTGTGGAAGATGAATGCGATGTAAGGAAAAATCTTGAAGAATTATTGGAAACGGAAGGTTATAAAGTTTTAAGTGCCGGAAATGGATTAGAAGGATATAAATTAGCTTTTACAAAAGAACCAGATTTAATTCTAAGCGATATCCGTATGCCGAAAATGGATGGATTTGAACTGCTGGAAAAATTACAGGAAAATAATTCGACAAGCTCAATTCCATTTATTTTCCTAACAGCCAAAACCGATATAAAAGATATGAGGAAAGGGATGTCTATAGGTGCCGATGACTATATTATTAAACCCTATAATATTGATGATGTACTTAATGCCATTCGTTCCAGATTTCGAAAAAGTGAAAAACATTTATCAATTGCAAAGGAATTTAAGGAAGTATTAATGAGAAAAGTACCTCATGAACTACGAACTCCTCTGGTGGGTATATTAGGTATTTCGGAAATTATATCTGAAGATATTGATCGATTATCGAAAGAAGAATTAAAAGAAATGGTTGAAAAAATTAAGCACTCCGGCGAAAGGCTTCACAGAAGGATTGAAAAATTTTTAATATATGCTGAATTACTCGACCAGAAACAAAGCGATATTATTAATAGAAATCAGTCGGACACTAATTTTGAAATAGACTCCCAATTAATCACATCCCAAATATTAAATAAGGCAATTAAATTTGGGAGGAACGAAGATTTAACCATACAGCTTGAAAACCATAATATTAAAATAACCAAATGGCATTTTGAAATACTTTTGAATGAGTTAATAGAAAATTCATTAAAGTATTCATGCAAAGGCAGCCCTATAAATATCGTAGGTTGGGCTAATTGCAATAATTATATCTTAGAGATCTTTGATAACGGAATTTGGTTAAAAGATATTGATGTAAATAAGATAGATGCATTCAATTTTTTCGGTAAAGAAAAAGCTACTGAAGAAGGGCTGGGAATGGGTTTGGCTATTGTAAAAAAAATTATTGAATTAAATCAAGGATACATCGGATTCAAGGGAAATGAAGAATTCAGTTCAATTTTTGAAGTAGGAATTCCTTTGGCAAAATAAAGTTACTCAAAAATTGCCGTTGTTTTACCAAATATAAGTATGCAAAACAAAGCACCGAATTACAGACATATCATTATATTTAACTCAAAAAATTATTAAGTTACCTTTCGTAAAAGCGGTGCTAGGATTACAGGAATGCCCGCTTGAAAGGAAGGGGAACTTGGAATAATAGAGTAATTTTGTCTGTTCCATTCCTCCGATACTCCATTATTTTTATGTTTGCTTAACATTAGTTAGTAATTATCCTTATCAATTCATTTATGATTACCAATCTTTTAAATAATCAAATAATTAAATGTAAATTGCATCGCTTAAATTCGGATACTATTAAATGCTTATCTAAACTTATTATAGAACAATAAAAATAGTTAAGTAAATAGAAAACGTTAACAAGATAATACCGACTTTTCTATACCAAAATCAAAACCTTAAATTTTAATTGCAAAATTATTTTTATTCGATTTTAGATAATCATAAATTTGGTAAACAAAAAAATAATATTGAGGGGTTACTCCTATGAATAAAATGAATGAATTATTAAATACTTCGCCAACTGAGTTTATTAAATATTTAAAATCAAACGGGATAAATCGTTTCTATTTTGTTTATGACAAAAAGAATAAAAAGGTTGTCAGTTCTCATAAAATATTAAAACCGTTATCCAACTTTTTCAATTCGGATAAAAGAGATTTTAATTATCATGAAGGTTTATTCTTTCAGGTTTCTAAAAAGTATGATACACTTTTAGGCGCTTTCGTCCATCGTACAAACCGGGGACAGGCAGCCGGCGG